>NZ_PIGC01000022.1:0-89724 GCF_003050065.1 Vibrio sp. 10N.286.51.C3
GTGGTACTAAGCGTGATGACGTTGAACGTGGTCAAGTACTTTCTGCGAAAGGTTCTATCAACCCACACACTAAGTTTGAGTCTGAAGTATACGTACTTTCTAAAGACGAAGGCGGCCGTCACACTCCTTTCTTCAAAGGTTACCGTCCACAGTTCTACTTCCGTACAACTGACGTAACAGGCGACATCACTCTACCAGAAGGCGTAGAAATGGTAATGCCAGGTGACAACGTTCAAATGACTGTTGAGCTAATCGCTCCAATCGCAATGGACGAAGGTCTACGTTTCGCAATCCGCGAAGGTGGCCGTACAGTTGGTGCTGGTGTTGTAGCTAAAATCTTCGCTTAATAGCATTTAGATTTTTGCACACTCTTCATTAGAAGAGCACGCATCTGAAAAAGGGGAGCTTCGGCTCCCTTTTGTTTTCTCTAAAGAAATATTACCTTCCATCTATCTTTTTCCCTCTTGATACAAAACCAACTTCCAATAAATTCCGATTATTTTTCCAACACTACTTGCATACTAAAGTGTGATCTGTATAATGCATCGCACTGGCTAACGCTGGTTGTGAACCAATGAGCACTGAGGAGTAGGTCTTACCTAGTAATGTATACTCAGCTTATGTTCGCGGTTAATAAAAATAGTAAACTTTTTGTTTGCTTCAAAAGTTAACTGACAATGCGTCCTAATTTTGGATGCTACGGTTTCACATAAATCAATCGGCATTCTCTCGTTTTATCGGGTTTGAGTGGCGATATTGTTTGTGTAATTTTTAATAATTGGAGCTCTGTCTCATGCAGAACCAACGTATTCGTATCCGCCTTAAAGCGTTTGATTACAAGCTAATCGATGCTTCAACTGCGGAAATCGTTGAAACAGCAAAACGTACTGGCGCACAGGTTCGTGGTCCTATTCCACTTCCTACTCGTAAAGAGCGTTTCACTGTTCTTACCTCTCCACACGTCAACAAAGATGCACGTGATCAGTACGAAATCCGTACTCACAAGCGTTTGATCGACATCGTTGAGCCAACAGATAAAACTGTTGATGCTCTAATGCGTCTTGATCTTGCAGCTGGCGTTGATGTTCAAATCAGCCTAGGTTAAGGGAGATAAGAATAATGATTGGTCTAGTCGGACGTAAAGTGGGTATGACCCGCGTATTTACTGAAGAAGGCGTTTCTATCCCAGTAACTGTTGTTGAGGTTGAAGCGAACCGTATTTCTCAAGTTAAAACTCTTGAGACAGACGGCTACGCAGCAATCCAAGTAACTACTGGTGCTAAGAAAGCTAACCGTGTAACTAAACCTGAAGCTGGTCACTTCGCGAAAGCGGGTGTAGAAGCAGGTCGCGGTCTTTGGGAATTCCGTTTAGAAAACGGCGAAGAGTTTGAAGTTGGCGCTGAGCTAAACGTAGAACTTTTCAACGAAATTAAAAAAGTAGACGTTACTGGTACATCTAAAGGTAAAGGCTTCCAAGGCGCTATCAAGCGTTGGAACTTCTCTACTCAAGATATGACTCACGGTAACTCTTTGTCTCACCGCGCACCGGGTTCAATTGGCCAATGTCAAACTCCAGGCCGCGTGTTTAAAGGCAAGAAAATGGCAGGTCACATGGGTGCTGAGCGTGTAACGACTCAAAACCTAGAGATCGTACGTGTTGACGCTGAGCGCAATCTACTCCTTATTAAAGGTGCAGTACCGGGCTCAACAGGCGGAAACGTGATCGTAAAACCTGCTGTTAAAGCATAACGTCTAGGAGTAAGTAATGGAATTGATGGTTAAAGGTGCTGATGCACTAACTGTTTCCGAGACTACTTTCGGACGTGACTTCAACGAAGCTCTTGTACACCAAGTAGTTGTTGCATATGCAGCAGGTGCTCGTCAAGGTACTCGTGCTCAAAAGACTCGTTCTGAAGTATCTGGCGGTGGCGCTAAGCCATGGCGTCAAAAAGGTACTGGCCGCGCACGTGCTGGTACAATTCGTAGCCCAATCTGGCGTACAGGTGGTGTTACTTTTGCTGCGAAACCACAAGATCACAGCCAAAAAGTAAACAAAAAAATGTACCGCGGTGCTATGAAGAGCATTCTTTCTGAGCTAGTTCGTCAAGAGCGTTTAATCGTTGTTGATAACTTCTCTGTAGAAGCACCAAAAACAAAAGAACTTGTAGCTAAGCTTAAAGAGCTTGAGCTAAGCGACGTTCTGATTGTGACTGGCGAAGTAGATGAAAATCTATTCTTAGCTGCTCGTAACCTATACAAAGTAGATGCACGTGATGTTGCTGGTGTTGATCCAGTATCACTAATCGCTTTCGACAAGGTTCTAATGACTGCTGACGCAGTTAAGCAAGTTGAGGAGATGCTAGCATGATCACTGAAGAGCGTATCTTAAAAGTTCTACGTGCTCCGCACATCTCTGAAAAAGCAACTATGGCAGCTGAGAAAGCGAACACTATCGTTTTCAAAGTAGCTAAAGATGCAACTAAGAAAGAGATCAAAGCAGCTGTAGAAAAGCTATTTGAAGTTGAAGTTAAGTCTGTAAATACTCTTGTATTAAAGGGTAAGACCAAACGTCAAGGTATGCGTGAAGGCCGTCGTTCAGACGTGAAAAAAGCCTACGTTACTTTGAAAGAAGGTCAAGATCTTGACTTCGTTGGCGGCGCGGAATAACAGGAGTAGTAAAAATGGCTATTGTTAAATGTAAGCCGACTTCCCCTGGTCGTCGTCACGTCGTTAAAGTTGTTAACGCTGACCTACACAAGGGTAAGCCATACGCACCACTTCTAGAGAAAAACTCTAAGAACGGTGGTCGTAACAACAACGGTCGTATTACAGTACGTCACATCGGTGGTGGTCATAAGCACCATTACCGTGTAATTGACTTCAAACGTACTAAAGATGGCATCCCAGCGAAAGTTGAGCGTCTAGAATACGATCCAAACCGTAGTGCTAACATCGCTCTAGTTCTGTACGCAGACGGTGAGCGTCGTTACATCATTGCACCTAAAGGTGTTAACGCAGGCGACCAGATTCAATCTGGCGTAGATGCTGCAATCAAAGCAGGTAACACTCTGCCGATGCGCAACATCCCAGTAGGTTCTACTGTACACTGTGTTGAACTTAAGCCTGGTAAAGGTGCTCAACTAGCTCGTTCGGCTGGTGCTTATGCTCAAATCATCGCTCGCGATGGTGCATACGTAACTATCCGTCTACGTTCTGGTGAGATGCGCAAAGTACTTTCTGAAGGTCGTGCAACGATCGGTGAAGTTGGTAACTCTGAGCATATGCTACGTGAACTTGGTAAAGCTGGTGCTTCACGCTGGCGCGGCGTACGTCCAACCGTACGTGGTGTAGTAATGAACCCGGTGGATCACCCACATGGTGGTGGTGAAGGCCGCACATCTGGTGGTCGTCACCCAGTTTCTCCTTGGGGCGTTCCTACTAAGGGCTTCAAGACTCGTAAGAACAAGCGCACTGACAAGTACATCGTACGTCGTCGCACTAAATAATTTATAAAGAGGAATCGCCATGCCACGTTCTCTCAAGAAAGGTCCTTTTATTGACCTACACTTGCTGAAGAAGGTAGAGAAAGCGGTGGAAAGCGGAGACAAAAAGCCTATTAAGACTTGGTCCCGTCGCTCAATGATCATCCCAACAATGATTGGTTTGACCATCGCTGTCCATAATGGTCGTCAGCACGTTCCAGTTTTCGTTACCGAAGAAATGATCGGTCACAAACTGGGCGAATTTGCACCAACTCGTACTTATCGCGGTCATGCTGCAGATAAGAAAGCTAAGAAGAAATAAGGAGTAGATGATGGAAGCTTTAGCTAAACATAACTTTGCTCGTATTTCTCCACAGAAAGCTCGCTTAGTTGCAGACCAAATTCGCGGTAAGTCGGTAGACCAAGCTCTAGAAATTCTAACTTTCAGCAACAAAAAAGCTGCTGTATTAGTTAAGAAGGTTCTTGAGTCAGCTATCGCTAACGCGGAACATAACGAAGGTGCAGATATCGACGATCTAAATGTCGCTAAAATCTTCGTAGATGAGGGCCCTATCATGAAGCGTATTATGCCTCGTGCTAAAGGTCGTGCGGATCGTATCTTGAAGCGTTCAAGCCACATCACTATTGTTGTAGCAGATCGCTAAAGACTAGGAGAGTAAGCAATGGGTCAGAAAGTACATCCTAATGGTATTCGTCTTGGCATCGTTAAGCCTTGGAATGCTACATGGTTTGCTAATACCAACGAATTCGCTGACAACCTAGACGGCGACTTCAAGGTACGTCAGTTCCTTACAAAGGAACTACAAAAAGCATCATTATCTCGTATCGTTATCGAGCGTCCAGCTAAGAGCATCCGTGTGACTATTCACACTGCTCGTCCTGGCGTTGTTATCGGTAAGAAAGGTGAAGACGTAGAGAAGCTACGCGCAGCTGTAGCTAAAATCGCAGGTGTACCAGCGCAAATTAACATCGCTGAAGTACGTAAGCCTGAGCTAGATGGTCAGCTTGTAGCTGATAGCATCGCGTCTCAACTAGAGCGTCGTGTTATGTTCCGTCGTGCAATGAAGCGTGCGGTACAAAATGCTATGCGTCTAGGCGCTAAAGGCATCAAAGTACAAGTAGGCGGCCGTCTTGGCGGTGCTGAAATCGCACGTTCTGAGTGGTACCGTGAAGGCCGTGTGCCTCTACACACTCTACGTGCAGACATTGATTACGCAACTTCTTCGGCTCACACTCAATACGGTGTGATCGGCATTAAAGTTTGGATCTTCAAAGGTGAGATTCTAGGCGGTATGCCAGCTGCTAACGCAGTAGAGCCAAAAGGCGATAAGCCTAAGAAGCAGCGTAAAGGCCGTAAGTAAGGAGTCGAACGATGCTACAACCAAAACGTACTAAGTTCCGCAAGGTTATGACTGGTCGTAACCGTGGTCTAGCTAAAGGTACTGAAGTAAGCTTCGGCGAATTCGGTCTTAAAGCTGTTGGCCGTGGTCGTCTGACTGCACGTCAAATCGAAGCGGCACGTCGTGCTATGACACGTCACATTAAGCGTCAAGGTCAAATCTGGATCCGTGTATTCCCAGACAAGCCGATTACTGAAAAGCCTCTTGAAGTTCGTCAAGGTAAAGGTAAAGGTTCAGTTGCGTACTGGGTTGCTCAAATCCAACCAGGCAAAGTTATGTACGAGATGAATGGCGTACCTGAAGAGTTGGCACGTGAAGCGTTCCGCCTAGCGGCACGTAAACTGCCTGTTAAAACTACTTTTGTAACTAAGCAGGTGATGTGATGAAAGCACAAGATCTACGCGAAAAGAACGTTGAAGAGCTTAACGCTGAGCTATTGAATTTGCTACGTGAACAGTTCAACTTGCGCATGCAAGCTGCAACTGGTCAACTACAGCAAACTCATACTCTAAAAGCTGTACGCCGTGACATCGCACGTGTGAAAACTGTTTTGACTGAAAAGGCAGGCGCATAATGAGCGAAACTAACCGCATCCAGCAAGGCCGTGTAGTAAGTGACAAGATGGACAAGTCTATCGTTGTTGCTATTGAACGCACTGTAAAACACCCAATTTACGGTAAGTTCATCAAACGCACGACTAAAGTACACGCACACGACGAAGACAACACTTGTGGCCTAGGCGACAAAGTTGAAATCGCTGAGTGTCGTCCTCTGTCTAAGACTAAGTCTTGGACATTGGTTAAAGTTCTAGAAAAAGCGAAGATTTAATCTTTGTAATTCTATAACTTATAAGCGGCTCCAAATAATTTTTTGGAGCCGCTTGTTTTTTGTCTACCCAATTTAAAAAAAGGGTGGTACAATTCGCGTCCCTTTTAAAGAGGCAGCCCGACCCGAGAGGGTCTAGTTTTAATATTTAGCGGAGCACTAACAATGATCCAGATGCAAAGTACACTTGACGCAGCAGATAACTCTGGCGCGCGCAAGGTAATGTGTATTAAGGTTCTGGGTGGCTCTCACCGCCGTTATGCACATATCGGTGACGTCATCAAGGTTACAGTGAAGGAAGCGATTCCTCGCGGTAAAGTAAAAAAAGGTGATGTTCTGAAGGCGGTAGTAGTGCGCACCCGTAAAGGCGTTCGTCGCCCAGACGGTTCTGTCATTCGCTTCGACAGTAATGCTTGTGTATTGTTAAATGACACTACTGAGCAACCAGTCGGCACACGTATCTTTGGTCCTGTGACTCGTGAACTTCGTAACGCGAAATTCATGAAGATTGTATCACTAGCACCTGAAGTTCTGTAAGGAGCGGCAATATGGCAGCTAAAATCCGTCGTAATGACGAAGTAATCATTCTTGCTGGTAAAGATAAAGGCAAGAAAGGTAAAGTAACTAAGGTTCTGACAACTGGTAAAGTTATCGTTGAAGGCATCAACCTTGTTAAGAAACACCAAAAGCCGGTTCCGGCTCTAGGTCAACAAGGTGGCATCGTTGAACAAGAAGCAGCTATTGATGCTTCTAACGTTGCTGTTTTTAACGCGGCTACTGGTAAAGCAGACCGTATCGGTTTCCGTATCGAAGATGGCAAGAAAGTTCGTTTCTTCAAATCTAACGGCGAAACTGTTTCTAACTAATTAGAAGTAATTTGGAGTTCTACTATGGCGAAACTGCATGATTACTACAAGTCGTCTGTAGTCGCTGAGCTTACCAAAGAGTTCAGCTACACAAGCGTCATGCAAGTCCCTAGGATTGAGAAAATCACCCTAAACATGGGCGTTGGTGAAGCAATCAACGATAAGAAACTGCTAGAAAACGCAGCAGCTGATATGGCAACGATCTCTGGTCAAAAGCCACTTATCACTAAAGCGCGTAAATCTGTAGCTGGTTTCAAAATTCGTGAAGGCTACCCAATTGGTTGTAAAGTAACCTTGCGTGGTGAGCGCATGTGGGAATTTTTAGAGCGTTTAATCTCTATCGCACTTCCACGTGTACGTGATTTCCGTGGTGTTAGCGCTAAGTCTTTTGACGGTCGCGGTAACTACAGCATGGGCGTTCGCGAGCAAATCATCTTTCCGGAAATCGACTACGATAAAGTCGATCGTGTCCGCGGTCTTGATATTACTATCACGACTTCTGCGGGTTCCGATGAGGAAGGCCGAGCTCTGCTGGCTGCCTTTAACTTCCCATTCCGTAAGTAAGGGTAGGGTTACTGTTATGGCTAAACAATCAATGAAAGCACGTGAAGCTAAACGTGCAAAACTAGTAGCTAAGTTCGCTGAAAAGCGTTCTGCGCTAAAAGTTATCATTAGCGATGTAAACGCATCTGAAGAAGATCGTTGGAATGCGGTTCTTAAACTGCAATCTCTTCCACGTGATTCAAGTGCATCACGTCAGCGCAACCGTTGCAACCAAACTGGTCGTCCACACGGTTACCTACGTAAATTCGGTCTAAGCCGCATTAAGGTTCGTGAAGCTTGCATGAAAGGCGAGATTCCGGGTCTTCGTAAGGCTAGCTGGTAATTGCCACTTAATCATTTGGAGTAAATCTTATGAGCATGCAAGATCCGATTTCGGATATGCTGACCCGAGTTCGTAACGGTCAGGCAGCAAACAAAGTTGCTGTAAAAATGCCTTCTTCAAAGCTTAAAGTTGCAATTGCTGCATTACTTAAAGCTGAAGGTTACATCGTAGACTTCGCTGTTAACAGCGAAGCAAAACCTGAGCTAGAAGTTACTCTTAAGTACTTCCAAGCTAAACCTGTAATCGAGCAAATCAAGCGTGTATCACGTCCTGGTCTAAGAGTTTATAAAAATAAAGACTCTTTACCTACAGTGATGGGTGGTCTTGGTATTGCAGTTGTTTCTACTTCCAAGGGTCTGATGTCTGACCGTGCTGCTCGTAAAGCAGGTCTTGGCGGTGAAATCATCTGTTACGTAGCTTAAGGAGTAGATTATGTCTCGTGTTGCTAAAGCACCTGTCGCTATTCCAGCTGGCGTAGAGGTGAAACTAAACGGCCAAGAAGTTACTGTAAAAGGTAGCAAAGGTGAGCTTACTCGCGTTCTTAACAGCGCCGTAGTTATTGCACAGGAAGAAACCAACCTAACTTTCGGTCCGAAAGAAGGTGTTACTAACGCATGGGCACAAGCTGGTACAGCTCGCGCTCTAGTTAATAACATGGTTATGGGTGTTACTGAGGGCTTCACTAAGAAGCTAACTCTTAAGGGTGTTGGTTACCGTGCTGCTATGAAAGGCAACTCTGTAGCTCTAACTCTTGGTTTTTCTCACCCAGTAGAGCACGCTCTACCTGAAGGTATTAAAGCTGAGTGCCCTAGCCAAACTGAGATCATCATTACTGGTTGCGATAAGCAAGTAGTAGGTCAAGTTGCGGCTGACATTCGTTCTTACCGTGCTCCTGAGCCTTACAAAGGCAAAGGTGTTCGTTACGCAGATGAAAATGTGCGTACTAAAGAAGCTAAGAAGAAGTAAGGTATCACTATGGATAAGAAAGCATCTCGCATCCGTCGTGCTACACGTGCACGTCGTAAGATTGCAGAACTTGGTGCAACTCGCCTGGTAGTACACCGTACTCCTCGCCATGTTTACGCACAAGTTATCGCGGCAAACGGCTCTGAGGTTATCGCAGCTGCTTCTACTGTAGAAAAAGCGATCCGTGAGCAAGTTAAGAACACTGGTAACGTTGATGCAGCTAAAGCAGTTGGTAAAGCTGTTGCTGAGCGCGCTCTTGAAAAAGGCGTAGCTTCAGTTGCATTTGATCGTTCTGGTTTCCAATACCACGGTCGAGTAGCGGCGCTAGCAGAATCTGCTCGCGAAGCTGGTCTGAAATTCTAAGGTAGGGTTGGAAGATGGCTAAAGAACAACAACAAGCTAATGATTTGCAAGAAAAGCTGATCGCAGTTAACCGTGTATCTAAGACGGTTAAAGGTGGTCGAATCATGAGCTTTACTGCACTAACAGTAGTTGGTGACGGTAACGGTCGCGTAGGTTTCGGTTACGGCAAAGCTCGTGAAGTACCTGCTGCGATTCAAAAAGCAATGGAAAAAGCGCGCCGTAATATGGTTACAGTATCGCTTAACGAAGGCACTCTTCACCACCCGGTGAAAGGTCGTCATTCGGGCTCTAAAGTTTACATGCAGCCAGCTGCAGAAGGTACAGGTGTTATTGCCGGTGGTGCAATGCGTGCTGTACTTGAAGTTGCGGGCGTACATAACGTACTTTCTAAAGCATACGGTTCAACGAACCCGATCAACATCGTTCGTGCAACGATTGGTGCTCTAGTAGACGTTAAGTCACCAGAAATGGTTGCTGCTAAACGTGGTCTAACTGTTGAATCTATTTCGGAGTAAGCACACGATGGCAACTATTAAAGTAACTCAAACTAAAAGCTCAATTGGTCGCCTACCTAAGCACAAAGCGTGTCTTAAAGGTCTAGGTCTTCGTCGCATCAACCATACAGTAGAACTTGAAGATACTCCGTGCGTACGCGGTATGATCAACAAGGTTTACTACATGGTTAAGATTGAGGAGTAATCAGAATGCGTTTGAATACTCTATCACCGGCTGCTGGCTCTAAACCTTCTAAGAAGCGTGTAGGTCGTGGTATCGGTTCTGGCCTTGGTAAAACAGGTGGCCGCGGTCACAAAGGTCAAAAGTCACGTTCTGGCGGCTCTGTTCGTCCAGGTTTTGAAGGCGGTCAAATGCCTCTAAAACAACGTCTACCTAAATTCGGTTTCACTTCTCGTAAGAGCCTAGTGTCTGCTGAAGTTCGTCTAGCTGAGCTAGCGAAAGTAACAGGTGACGTAGTTGATCTTAACAGCCTTAAAGCTGCTAACGTTATCACTAAGAACATCGAATTTGTTAAGATCGTTCTTTCTGGTGACCTAAGCAAAGCTGTGACTGTTAAAGGTCTACGCGTGACTAAAGGCGCTAAAGCTGCAATCGAAGCTGCAGGCGGTAAAATCGAGGAATAATCTCGAGGAACGAGGTACAGATGGCTAAGAAACCAGGACAAGATTTTCGTAGTGCTCAGAGCGGCTTAAGTGAACTAAAGTCGCGCTTATTATTCGTAATTGGTGCACTTTTAGTATTCCGAGCCGGCTCTTTTGTGCCGATCCCTGGTATTGACGCAGCTGTACTTGCCGATTTGTTCGATCAGCAAAAAGGTACCATCGTTGAAATGTTTAACATGTTCTCCGGTGGTGCTCTTGAGCGTGCATCTATATTAGCATTGGGTATCATGCCGTACATTTCGGCATCGATCGTAGTCCAATTGCTAACTGTAGTTCATCCAGCGTTAGCGGAACTCAAGAAAGAGGGTGAAGCAGGCCGTCGTAAGATAAGCCAATATACACGCTACGGCACGCTTGTACTTGCAACATTCCAAGCTATTGGTATCGCAACAGGCTTACCAAACATGGTCGACAATCTGGTTGTTATCAACCAAACCATGTTTACGCTTATTGCTACCGTGAGTTTAGTAACTGGTACCATGTTCTTAATGTGGTTAGGTGAACAAATCACTGAGCGAGGAATCGGTAATGGTATTTCCATTCTGATTTTTGCAGGTATTGTTGCTGGATTGCCTTCTGCAATCGGTCAAACAATCGAGCAAGCGCGTCAAGGTGAATTGCATGTGCTTCTTCTGCTGTTGATTGCTGTATTGTCTTTTGCTGTTATTTACTTCGTAGTTTTCATGGAGCGTGGTCAACGTCGTATCGTCGTTAACTATGCGAAACGTCAACAAGGTCGTAAAGTTTTTGCAGCACAAAGCTCTCACTTGCCTCTTAAGATTAATATGGCAGGTGTTATTCCAGCGATTTTTGCATCGAGTATTATTTTGTTCCCAGGAACATTAGCACAGTGGTTTGGTCAAAATGGTGAAAGCAGCGCGTTCGGTTGGTTAACTGACGTGTCATTAGCTCTTAGCCCAGGTCAACCTTTGTATGTAATGCTTTATGCAGCAGCTATAATCTTCTTCTGTTTCTTCTATACAGCGTTGGTGTTTAACCCACGTGAAACAGCTGATAACTTGAAGAAGTCTGGTGCATTCGTACCCGGTATCCGCCCAGGTGAGCAGACAGCGAAATATATCGATAAAGTGATGACTAGACTAACCCTTGCGGGCGCTCTATACATTACTTTTATATGTCTGATTCCTGAGTTCATGATGGTCGCGTGGAACGTTCGTTTCTACTTCGGCGGCACATCACTACTAATCGTAGTGGTAGTTATCATGGATTTCATGGCACAGGTACAGACTCATCTGATGTCACAACAGTATGATTCTGTGTTAAAGAAAGCGAATCTGAAAGGTTACGGCCGTTAATTCGGTGGTAATTATTTCGATTCCATTTACGGAGTTTAGCAATGAAAGTTCGTGCTTCCGTTAAAAAAATCTGCCGTAACTGTAAAGTTATCAAGCGTAACGGTGTCGTTCGCGTGATTTGCAGTGAGCCAAAGCATAAGCAACGCCAAGGCTAATTAGCAGAAATTTTTACTTGAAATACAAGGTAGAGTCGAGTATATTCCTCGGCCTACCTTTTGCGTGCAAAAGAAGTAGTATGCCGCAGCGTATCCATAACGGGCTTTGCTGCGGATAATTCTTTTATGAACCCCTTAGGAGTGAATAATGGCCCGTATAGCCGGCATTAACATTCCTGATCATAAGCATTCTGTAATTGCACTTACTGCAATCTACGGTATCGGTAAAACTCGCTCTCAAGCTATTCTAGCTGAAGTGGGTATTGCTGAAGATGCTAAGATCAGTGAACTAACTGAAGAGCAGATCGATCAACTGCGTGATGGTGTAGCTAAGTACACTGTAGAAGGTGATCTACGTCGTGAAGTATCGATGAACATCAAGCGTCTTATGGACCTTGGCTGTTACCGCGGTCTTCGTCATCGTCGCAGTCTACCACTACGTGGACAGCGTACTAAAACCAACGCTCGCACCCGTAAGGGTCCGCGCAAGCCGATCAAGAAATAGTCGGATAAGGTAGAGTACAATGGCAAAACAACCAACTCGCGCGCGTAAGCGCGTACGCAAGCAAGTAGCTGATGGCGTAGCGCACATTCATGCTTCTTTCAACAACACAATCGTAACTATCACTGACCGTCAAGGCAACGCTCTTGCATGGGCTACAGCAGGTGGTTCAGGTTTCCGTGGTTCTCGTAAATCTACTCCGTTCGCAGCACAAGTTGCAGCTGAGCGTTGTGGTGAAATGGCTAAAGAATATGGCCTAAAGAACTTGGAAGTTATGGTTAAGGGTCCAGGTCCAGGTCGCGAATCTACTGTTCGTGCACTGAACGCTGCTGGTTTCCGTATCACTAACATTGTTGATGCGACACCAATCCCTCATAACGGTTGTCGTCCACCTAAGAAACGTCGCGTTTAAGTTTCGTTTCTAGGAATATTGGAGAAAGATCATGGCAAGATATTTGGGTCCTAAGCTGAAGCTTAGCCGTCGCGAAGGTACTGACTTATTCCTTAAGTCTGGTGTCCGTGCGATCGATACCAAGTGTAAAATTGATAACGCACCAGGTGTACACGGCGCTCGTCGCGGTCGTCTATCTGAGTATGGCGTTCAGCTTCGTGAGAAGCAAAAAGTTCGTCGTATCTACGGCGTTCTAGAAAAACAATTCCGCAACTACTACAAAGAAGCTGCACGTCTTAAAGGCAACACAGGTGCAAACCTGCTTCAGCTTCTTGAAGGTCGTCTTGATAACGTAGTTTACCGTATGGGCTTTGGCGCTACTCGTGCTGAATCTCGTCAACTAGTTAGCCACAAGTCTATCCTAGTTAACGGTAAAGTTGTAAACGTTCCTTCTTTCAAAGTAGCGGCAAACGACGTTGTTTCTATCCGCGAGAAAGCTAAACAGCAATCTCGTATTAAAGCGGCTCTAGAAGTTGCTGAACAACGTGAAAAGCCAACTTGGATTGAAGTAGATGCTGGCAAAATGGAAGGTACATTCAAGCGTATGCCTGAGCGTTCTGACCTATCAGCTGACATCAATGAACACTTGATCGTCGAACTTTACTCTAAGTAAGGTTAAAAAAAGAGAGGACACAATGCAGGGTTCTGTAACAGAATTTCTTAAGCCGCGTCTTGTTGACATTGAACAGATCAATACGACACACGCGAAAGTAACTCTTGAGCCATTAGAGCGCGGTTTCGGCCACACTCTAGGTAATGCTCTTCGCCGCATTCTTCTATCTTCTATGCCGGGTTGTGCCGTAACAGAAGTTGAAATTGAAGGTGTGCTACACGAATACAGCACTAAAGAAGGCGTTCAGGAAGATATCCTGGAAATCCTTCTAAACCTTAAAGGTTTGGCTGTACGCGTTGCTGAAGGCAAAGATGAAGTGTTTATTACACTGAACAAATCAGGCTCAGGCCCTGTTGTTGCAGGTGACATCACCCACGATGGTGATGTAGAGATCGCTAACCCTGAGCACGTAATTTGTCACCTAACGGATGACAATGCTGAGATCGCTATGCGTATCAAAGTAGAACGTGGTCGTGGTTACGTTCCAGCTTCAGCTCGTATCCATACTGAAGAAGATGAGCGTCCTATCGGTCGTCTACTAGTTGACGCTACTTACAGCCCGGTTGATAAAATCGCTTACGCTGTAGAAGCGGCACGTGTAGAGCAACGTACTGATCTAGACAAGCTTGTTATCGATATGGAAACGAACGGTACTCTAGAACCTGAGGAAGCAATCCGTCGTGCAGCTACTATTTTAGCTGAACAACTGGATGCGTTCGTAGATCTTCGTGATGTACGTGTACCTGAGGAGAAGGAAGAGAAGCCAGAATTCGATCCTATCCTACTACGTCCTGTAGACGATCTTGAACTAACAGTTCGCTCTGCTAACTGTTTGAAAGCAGAAGCGATTCACTACATCGGTGATCTTGTACAGCGCACTGAGGTTGAGCTACTTAAAACGCCAAACCTTGGTAAGAAATCTCTTACAGAGATTAAAGATGTGCTTGCTTCACGTGGTCTTTCTCTAGGCATGCGTCTAGAAAACTGGCCACCAGCGTCAATCGCTGAAGATTAATCGAAAAGTTAGAAGGATTAGGTCATGCGCCATCGTAAAAGTGGTCGTCAACTCAACCGCAACAGCAGTCATCGCAAAGCGATGTTCAGCAACATGGCTAGCTCTCTTGTTCGTCACGAAGTTATTAAAACTACCGTGCCTAAAGCAAAAGAACTACGTCGCGTAATTGAGCCATTGATTACCCTAGCTAAGACAGACAGTGTTGCTAACCGTCGTCTTGCATTTGCTCGCACTCGTGATAACGAAGTTGTAGCAAAACTATTTAATGAACTAGGCCCGCGTTTCGCGGCTCGCCAAGGTGGTTACACTCGCATTCTTAAATGTGGTTTCCGTACTGGTGATAAAGCTCCAATGGCTTACATTGAGCTTGTAGACCGCCCAGCTGCTGAAGAAGCTGCTGAGTAATCTATACTAGATTCTTAATACAAAAGCCGAGCATTAGCTCGGCTTTTTTGTATCTGTCGAATAAGGAATAGATAATAGAAATTGCACCATGATGTTTGGCATTTTTGCTTGTCTTATCTGCTCCATTTTTCAACATATCTCATCTCATCTCATCTCATCTCATCTCATCTCATCTCATCTCATCTCAAATATCTTTTCTTCCACGCATAAAAAAGAGCACCGAAGTGCCCTTATCAAATTCTTAAGCTAGTTATTAATAACTAACGGTTATTGCCATATAGCTGCAAGTGAATCCATCAAGCCGCTTGTTGCGCCTTGAGATTGCAGTGTTTGCAGAATGATTGGCGCAAACGTTGATACCATCGATGGATCCATACCTAAACTAGAAAAGGCACTTTCAACTCCGCCTTGTGAGTTTAGTAGTGTTGATAGCCCCGTAGACTCAAGAGTCGACATGCCAGGAATCAGCGTTGTAAGTTCTTTGTTGTCAGCAGTGCCAAGAGAGTTTTGAGCAAGAGCCAACATTGAACCGATACCGCCAATAGCTTGATCGCTGGTAACAGAAGCTTGGTCGGCAACGGTATCTGCAAGCGGCGTTGTTTCGTTTTGTTGAGACCACATATTCACTGCTGCCATTAGTGCAGTTTGGGATAGTTGGGAATAGTTAGTATCTGATGATGAACTGGTTTGTTCAGAGTCACTAGTGCTAGCGCAAGAGACAACAGCAAGGCTGCTTAAAACTGTGATGAGTACTTTCTTCATTATTCGTCCTTAAGTAATAAAGTAATTTACTCTTTCACTATAAACGAAAAACGGCGATGTAGTCACATCGCCGTTGGATTATTTCAATTTTATTTGCCTATAGTATTTTGTTTTACTATAGGTTTTTATAAAAATTAAAGAATTGCTAGAAGTTCTACTTCAAATACTAGAGCAGCAAATGCTGGGATTGCAGCACCTGCGCCACGCTCACCGTATGCTAGATCTTGAGGGATGTATAGCTTCCACTTAGAACCAACAGGCATCATTTGTAGAGCTTGTACCCAACCTTGAATTACGCCAGTTACTGGGAACTCAGCAGGTTGACCGCGAGATACAGAGCTGTCGAAAACAGTACCGTCAGTTAGTTCGCCGTGGTAGTGAACACGTACTTGCTTGTCTGCAGTTGGGATTTCGCCAGTACCTTCAGTTAGTACTTCGTACTGAAGACCAGACTCAAGAACCGTTACTTCTGAACGAAGAGCGTTGTCAGCTAGGAAAGCTTCGCCGTCAGCAGCAGCAGCTTTAGCTAGTTCTTGACGTGCAGCTTCACCACGAGTGTGTAGCTCTTGTAGTGCGTTGTTGATTTCGTCAACTTCGATAGCTGGCATGTCGCCAACTAGAGCTGTTGCGATACCAGCAGCGATTGCGTCAACGTTTAGGCCTTCAAGACCAGAACCAGCAAGTTGTTGGCCCATTTGTAGACCGATACCGTAGCTAGCTTTTTGCTCTACAGTTTCAAATTTTACTTCAGACATGAAAAGTCACTCTTTTTGTCAGTACGAAAAGGGTAAGAATACCAGTATTAGCAGCGTGAAGAAACGGCTAGCCTCTGATCACTTGCGCTTTACCGTGCCCAAATCACAGCCATGTCAATTTTCTCGCTTTGAGCCTTGTTGTGACGGAAAGATCTATACTGTTGGTACTTTGGTTTTTATACTGTAGTTATTCAATGTATAGGACGCAGTGGTATGAATCGTCGTCAAAAGAAAAAACAGAAAGTTGACCACTTAGCAGAATTCAAGGATCGACTGAATCAGGTCAAAGAGAAATTGAGTTCGATCGATGTGAAGAAAATGAAAACCTCGACAGCGCAAACTTGGGGCTCATTGCCGAAGTTACACCAAAGACTGTTGATGGTTATTTCTCCGATCGTACTGATATTACTTTTTGTGCCGCTACCAGAACCTAAAGTAGACGTTGCACCAACAACATCGCGCGTTGAGCTAGAGATAAACACCGTTGGCTTAAGCGAACAGCAAAATGCCAAGAGCAGTTCATCAGAAACGAGCAACAACAACTGGCAGGAGTACCTCGTAAAGCAAGGGGATACGTTAGCACAGGTTTTTCGAAACAACGACTTACCGTTGTCAGACTTGAATGCGCTAGTGCGTATTGAAGGCTCAGACAAACCACTAAGTCAGATTCGTAAAGGCCAGTTAGTTCGATTCAAACTGGCCGAGACCGGGCAGCTAGACATTCTTCAGTTAGAAAAAGGCAACACTTCGGTGATGTTCTTCCGCTTGTCTGATGGCGGCTTTGGCCGTAGTAAATAAGTGCCTGCTTGAGTTATGAACTCAACAGCATGATAGAAAAGAGCTAAGCATTGGCTCTTTTTTTTGGTCGCTTGAAAGGGGCGAGTGGCAAGATGATCAGCATAATACCGATAAAGGTTAATGTATCTGGAATCTCATCGAACCAAATGGCGCCAATTAGCGCGACAAACACCAAGCCTGAATATTCTGCCAAGGCGATTTGGCTTGAGTGTGCTTTTTGGTAGGCAGAAACCGCAAGGCCGTTATAGCTTAAGATTAACGTTGCACTTAGTGCTATGTACCCCAAGTGCTCGACAGACACAGGTTGCCAGTATAAGAAGCACAGTATAAATGATGCAGGAATAGAGAATAAGGTTGTCCACCACAGTGTCGTGACTACAGATTGCTCACTAGGGAGTTTTCGTACCAATACATTGAATAGTGCGAGTGTCAGCGCTGTACCCAAAGCAAACAGTGCTGCCCAATGAAATTGTGATGGCCTTAAGACAATAAGGGCACCGATGAAACCTATGGTCGTGGCGATGACCTTGCCGAGTGCTGGTTGCTCTTTCAATAACAACATAGAGAGCGGCAACATCAATAAAGGCGCGACATAAAATACAGCGTTGGCGGTTGCCAAAGACAAGTGAGTGATCGCGACCAGCATACACCCACTACCAATTAGAATTAATTGACCTCGAATGAAGGTTACTTTGGCTTGCTGTAAGCGTCGTTGTTCTTTTTTCTGCTGTAACCACAGTGGGGTGATGATCAGAAGAGATATCAACTGTCGGAAAAAAATATATTGAAGAGGCGGTACCTCGCCATTCAATAGCTTTACTGCTACATCGGAAAGCGAGGCAAACAAATTACCTGCAACCAACAATAGAATACCGGCAGTGATATTCGTCATTATTTTTCTAATCTCATATCTACATGAGGAATGTCATCTTCGAGGTACATATGCGAGATGGTCTTGAAGCCGTGGCTCGCATAGAACTTCTCTAGGTGCTGCTGCGCCCCAATATCAATAGTCGTACTCGGCCAAAGAGACTCACAGTGTGCTAACGCCTCTTTGATCAATTGATGCCCTAAACCATCGCCTCTTGCTGATTGCTTAGTTGCCACTCGGCCGATGCTGGTGTTGTCATAACTCGTGCCTGGCGGCAACAATCGCGCACACGCCACTAACTCCTCATCTGCGTAACCAAGAAGGTGGTGAACACCAGCGAGTGTGTCTTTACCGTCAAGTTCTGGATAAGGGCAGGTTTGCTCAACCACAAATACATCTACTCGCAGTTTAAGTAGTTGATAAAGCTGATGTGTTGAAAGTTCAGAGAAAGGAATTGAGTGCCAAGTGATCATGTTTACGTCCAGAGATTATCGATGCTCTGAATGTACTATGCGCGATGCATGTTGGCATTAACTATTGTTAATTCGACCTTTAATTCTGCTCAAGCTTATCGCGGTTATTCCTAAATAAGCGGCAATTTGATTGTCGTTGAGGCGCTGTTCAAGGTCTGGATAGTGTTCGCAGAAAAGCTGGTAACGTTGCTCAGGGGTATAAAGCAGCATGAAGCGTTCTTTGTTTTCCTTATGCATCAGTTGTGTTTCTAACAGCTTTAAATACAAAGGGTTATTCGATGCACGCCACTCGATTACCGCATTCATTGGCAGTTCTAACATTGTGATGGGTGTTAGTGTTTCAAGCAGATACGGGGAAGCTTGGTTTTTTATCAGACTCTCAAAACCGATGATCCAATCTTGTTCCCAGTAGAACTCTTTGCTGTATTGCTTACCATCATCAGTGAGGTAGCAAGCATGGCACAAGCCTTCAAGTACGAAGTAGATTGAGCCAGCCATCTCACCTTGGTTAATAAGGATGTGTCTGGTCGGTAGCTCAAGTGGCTTGGCGACAGCGACTAGAGATTCAATCTGACTTTCTGAGAAGTCGAAGCTTTGCAGTTGTTCGATAAAAGAGGTGTGCATGAAAATAACCTAACCCAAATAAGTGCCGAAATCATCGCACTTATTTGAGTGTAGGTACAGTTCGGGCTAAATCAGCGTCGAGCGTGTTGCTCTAGGTAGTTTTGAGCGAGTTCTCTACCCATGTATTTACCTAAGGTCTTCAAAGGTACCTTCTTAAGGTTCACGACAATCAAACCATCTAAGGCATCATTAAATGATGGGTCGACGTTAAAGCAAACCAGTTTCCCGTTCATCCCTAGGTATTGGCGCAATAATACCGGTAAGCCTTTTCCTTGTTCCATCCGTGCTAATACTTTTGAAAGTAGGGGCACACTCGCCAGTGACGACAATAGATGATTTTGCCAGAACACATGACTACTGGTATTGAGTGGTGAAGAAGGGGAAACCAGATTCGCTTTTTCTTCATCGTAGTGGTGAATTGATAAAGTGGTCGCGATCAACAGGCGTGCATTGTGGCTGTAATCATTACTGATACTGACCGGGCCAAATAGGTGGGTGTATTGAGGATGACGAGACACAAAGGTTGCGATACCTTTCCATAGCAATAACAGTGAGTTAAGGCTCTTTTGGTAAGGCTTGCTCACGACAGAACGGCCAAGTTCAATGCTGTTGTCTAACGTATCGATAAACTCTTGGTTATAGTTAAACAGACTGCGGGAATAGAGTTGGTCCAACCCGTGCTCTGCGATTAACTTGTCGACCATACCCAGTCGATAAGCGCCGACCAATTCTGCCTTAGTTTTGTTCCACACAAACAGTTGGTGGTAGTAAAGGTCGTACTCATCTAAATCACAAGCAAGCCCACTGCCTTCTCCAACTTCACGGAAGCTCTCTTCTCTGACTCGACCAATCTCACGCATTAAGTTTGGAATAGATTGGCTTGGCGTGCAGTAGACCTCGAAGTCGCCTTGTTCGAGCAGCTTCATCTCTTCAGGGAGTGAGCCTACCTCTATTGCCAATACTTCTGGTGATATTGGCGCTATCACTTGAGTATCGAAAGAGGGCGCGTGGATTGGTGTATTCGTACTATCTTGTTGACTCATTAGGTAGGTATTAAGTCGTAGGTAGTTGACGATATCCATCTCTTTTTCAAATGATTTTATCTCTGAATACGGAATCGATGAGCCAATCGAGATAGAGATAGTTGTCGCTTGTTTATTAAGAAGTTCACGCCCGAGTAGAGCGGTTCTCAACAGTGGATGTACACGACCCGCTTGGTAGAAAAGCTCACTGTTTTTTCCATTGATAAAGATAGGAACCGTAGTGGCTTGATGACGTTTAACGAACTTCGCGACTGATTTGCTCCATTCGATATCAGTTAGTGTTTTAGCCCCTTTGCGGTAACTTGAGACTTCCCCTGCAGGGAACACGATCAATAGCCCGCCGTCGGCTAGGTGACGATTGGCATCACGAATGGCTTTGGCATTGGTGCGCTTCGATTCTTTACTATTAAAGACATCAACACCTATGAAAAGGTCATCCAGTTCAGGCAGTCGCTTGAGTAACTCATTCGCTAATACTTTCACATCCTTTCTTACCGATCCTACGAGATCAGCAAGGATCACACCTTCAATGGCGCCAAGTGGGTGGTTCGCCACAATCACGACTGGTCCTTCTTCCGGGATGTATTCCGTGCTTCCCGATGCAACCGAGTAGTCGATATTGAGCGCCGATAGGGTGTAATTCATGAATTCAAAGCTAGATAACTCGTTTTTTCGATCTTGGTAGAGTCGATCTAGCTTAGATAGCCCAGTTGCCCACTCGACAACAGACTCACCTAAACCAAAAGGCGTGTAACGTGGTAAACGAAAAGGACTATCAATCATAATGAAGCTACCTTATTGACTAAAGTTGTTTAGGAAACCGTCTTGATTCTTGAAATCTTTCACACTTAAAAACGCACCGCATAACCAAACTAGGCATGCCATGCCAAACAATAACCCGCCGTCGTAACCGACAATTTCACCCGCTGCATTGAACTCAGGCATTTGAATACCTAATGGCGTAAATAGGTGGAAGAATATTGCGCCACTCATGATCCCCACACTCATAATGGCGCCAAGGCCATGCCAACGAGTGAATAGTAGAATGGCCGCTATTAATTCAGCGAATCCAATCAAGTAGCCGCCAAACGAACCGAACCAGCTTAAGCCTGACCATGTTGCTAGCGTGCCAAAGATATGCTCTGTCTCGTACGAGCCGGTGAACTTAAAGAACAGCGACTGAATAAACACAAAAGCGATAAATGCTGCTGGGAGATGTTTAGCAGGAGTGAATGTCATGGTTATTCCCTTACTTAATCAGCTGCGGCCAAGCTTTATCGGCTTGTTGAATATGCTGTGCACGGTCTTGCTCCCAAGTGGCTTGAATCTCTTGGTCGTAGTTAAGATAAAGTTTGTCATCAACTATGGTCCAGTACTGTGGATCGCCTGGTGCGAAGTCGTTTTTGGCAGAAACGGCCCATGCGCAATAACCACCATATTGAGGGGCATATTTTTCAGGATTATTAACAAATAAAGTCAGATTCTTTTCAGAAGAGAAATACCAGTCCGCGCCTTTGTACTCTGTGCTGAACTTCTTGCTCCCTTCAACAGGCTTTCCAGAAGTGAAGTATGCGACGGTATCGTAGCCATCGAGTGCCTTACTGCTAAAGAAGCCGGTATAGATTTCATCGGCAGCAAATACGTACGGGCTAACAAGTAGCATGACCATGGTGATTAGTTTTCTCATGATGGACTCCATCTATAGATTGATTGCGGGTGACAAATCGAAGGTAAAGCGCTGTTGATTTATCTGGCATGGGTTTATTGGTTCGCAAGGTGAGCCGGGTGCATAAAATATAGAGGCTTGACCGTGCAGATTACGTAAATGGGTAAAGCTGACTGTGTGTGCATCTTCACGATGCATACAGGTTGCTAAATGGGGCTGTTCACTGTGATGGTGAGAATGAAACTTGAGTAAGCTCTGTTGATTCTTACCTGTTGCCATAAGCTGATCGTATTTTGCTTGTCGGTAAGCTTGCACTCGCTCTAAATCAACCCCGGATGAGAACAGTGGTGAGTCGGTTTCCACTATTTTCTGTTGAATGCCATCCCACATGTAGGCAATCACCAAACCATTGTGTTGAGTTAGGTTCGGTGCGAAAGCCAGCAAGGTAAACGGGGCAAAAGAGTGGAGGTCGAGCTTATGAAACGCTTCAGAGAGCTGACTGATATTACGACTTGAGGATAGGTTCTTAAGTAACAAACCACGGCTGACCAAAGGACCAACTGGAACAAGGCCTTGATAGTTATTGAGTAGGCATAGCGAAAGCCCGAACTCATTAATGCTTATCCAGCTACCACCGCCAGTTGGGTCGAGTGGCATGATGATATCGACACCGTTAACTCGGTACTGCTTAGGTGGCATTGCTAATGCTCGGGTCTTTTGCTCATCACGATTAAAAAAGACCTGATAGCCATTTTCTTCAAGCAACCAAGATACTGAACACATAGTTATTGCTCCCTCAGATAGCTACTGGTGGTTGGGGCATAACCAAAGGTGTTGCAGGTTTCAATGTCTAGGAAGGTGGTGATCACCTTGATCATCGCGTAATGATGATTGGCATGCAGCGCCGCAAAAGTCACTTCTCTTTCTAGCGTAGAAGGTAGGCTTGCAAATACTTGAACATCCATCGAAACCTCGGTTTGGATCATGATAGGCGCTTCGAGATCGTTGCGGTCTAATCGTTCAAGCCAGTTGATCACATAGTGGATCTCTTTTACTGCGATTGAACGATCGTATTCGACCGGATGACCACGGCGACGAGTGTTGTAATCAACGGTCGCGTTCTCTTTTAAAATCAGCGCATGAAAAAGATCGAGCGTGTGGCGAGTGTGCTCACCAATAGAGCTTGTGACGTGCGGCTTCGCTCGTGTCAGATAGTCGCTGTCAGAAATCGCTAATAGAAACTCTAAACCCTGATTCAATATTTCTACCGCTCCCTTGATACTAGGAGAGAAAGAAGTGAGGGCGCTCGGTTGGGCTGTGGGGTTCATTCATGATCCTCGTACAAAGTTAATCGGTGGTCGGATATTGTTGAACAAGACGTCGCTCTTCTTGCCACGCGTTAAACAGGCTCTTAAAAGAAGGAGGTTGATGGCCTCTTTGTTTCTGTTGAGCGCCAATATCAAAAAGAATGCGGTATTGAAGAAGTAGTGTGGAAAATATCTCTCGCAGCGGTGTGTTGCGATCCCAGATGTGCCCAGCTTCACTGCTTGCACCATTGACCTCAAGGATCGTGAAATCCTCACCTCTCATTAGGCTGTGCATGTCCTTAAACTTGACGTCGAGTCGACCAAAATGAAAACCGTCGAAGTCGTCGAATATCTCATCTAAACGTTCGGTTAAAGCTTGAGTAATGTATTGATTGCCGTCTCGGAAGATACAGCCACGGCTATGGCTACCCGCGAACGCAAGTTGGAACTCTTCGCCCTCTGCGAGCACTTGAGCCAACTTATCTTCATGCCTCGGCAGGTATAGGTGACTGAGCTGTCCTGCACGCGGACTGTTCTCGATTAACTGTTTGAGTGTCGAGGTTCCATCTCCAATCACCATTGGCGAATATTTGAGAGTGATCGAGATGATCTCGCCTTGTTTTCTGTTCGGGTAACGAATATAGAAAACACCAGCCTCGGCTTGATAAGGCGCCTTTTCTTGCAGAAGAAAGCGAGCATGATTTGGGAAAGATTCAATATATTGCTCAAGTTGATCTTGGTTGTTGATCAGCTTTACGCCAACACCTCGACAGCCAAGATCCGGCTTTGCCACGATAGGGAAATCAAGATCTGATTGTATGAGTGCGCTGCGTGCATCTTCAGCTTGTTTCTTACTACTAAGATCGGTTTTGGTTAAAGTGATAAATGGAGAGATCCAACGCTTGCTCGACGATCCGGCAAGGCTCAGTATCTCGTGTTTCGATTCGCCGACCATACCACTGAGTTTAATGCTCGGGTTGGCGATGAGTGGTAGCGCCCAATCACAGTGCCGTAACCCTTGCATCAGGCTTTGAATCACTACTGGAGTGTAGAAGAACCACGTCGGAAGAAATTCATAAGGAGAGACACTGCGCACGGTATCTTTTTCAAGCAGGGGCATGCCGGCATTAATTTGATGTGCTGGAATGATGTGAATATCTTGCGGTGAACTCATGATAATCCTCTAGAGTAGGTTTTATTCATTAATCGATTGCCGATTAGCAGCAAAGCGATGGCACACGGGATGACGATCCATTGATATTCAGAGGCTTGCAGCCACGCTGATGTCCCTAAATAGTAGATGGTAGAGAAGACAGCGCCAGTCCAGATCGCTGTTGCGCTAATAACGGCAAACAAGAAAGTAGGCAGTGGTATGGCGAAAAAACCACTTAAGGTAAAACCAACGGTACGAAGCCCCGGTATAAAGCGGATGACAAAAAGACTGCTGAATGCGTTTTGACGTAATTTGGTGCGAAGCGCTAGAAAGTATCGGTTGGTGAGGGCTTTGTAACGAACGCCTCGGAAATAACGGCCTGATTTCCCAAGGTAATAGAGGCCAAGATCACCTGTGGCAATGCCGATAAAAATCGCAAGTAACGCATATTGAGGTGGGATGAGCCCTTGAGTCGCTAAACCTGCCGCAGTAACGATGGCCAGATCTTCAAGTAGGTAAGAAAGCGCGACAATGCCAAGCATCAGCCATAGCAGCGACTCCTCCCCTGAATTTAACCATGCTTGAATGCTCTCGACGGTGCCCATCAAATGTCCTTATCTATCCTATAGATGAATGGCTTATTGGCCATTCATTGAGTGTAGTAAATTAAATAGACAGGAGGAGCTCAGAAAAACTTACAGTGAATTGCTTCTTTTTTACGTTGATTTGATTTAATAGATGATTTGAGGTGTGCGATTTAGATGAAGAATGAGCAGGTGTTTAAGGTTCGAAAGTTAAGGCTTTAGACTGTGAATTTAGATAAGAAAAGAAAAAGGCTGAGTTGTTAAACTCAGCCTTTTAAAAGGTTACCTATTGATTACTAGAGTAATCTATTTAGTTAGGTCAATTTGGTAAACGCCGAAACCAACATCGTCAGTCGCTACACGTTTCATTGGGTATTGACCCTTCTCTTTGATGAACTGTGCCGCTTTCTCACTTGGCGACGTTTCAAAGCGGATATCTAGCTTTTTATCTGTTTTGATTGGTGCGAATGACCAGTTGTTGTCAGCCGTTGGGCTTACTTGGCCTTGCTCTTTACTTACGCGAGAGATGTAGTTTGCAAGCACAGTACGGTTCTCATCTGGTGCATCAAATGCGATGAAATCTTCACCTGTACCTGGGAACTTAGCACTGTATGCACGGTAGTTGTTGGTCGCGATCAAGAAGTCTTGCTTCATGTCGATTGGCTTACCTTGGTAAGTTAGGCCAACAATACGCTGTGAGTCAGGGTTAACGACTTTACAGTTTGCATCGTATTTCGCAGGTTGAGTTACGTCGATTTGGTAATCAACACCGTCGATAACATCGAAGTTGTAAGTACGGAAGTTATCCCACTCGATCAGTTGTTGTGGTGCTGTTGAGTTCACGTCGATCTGGTTGAATTGACCAGCAGAACACTCAAGCCACTCTTTTACTTCGTGACCGGTTACCTTCATCGCAACTAGCGTGTTCGGGTAAAGGTACAAGTCAGCTGCGTTACGGAATGTCAGTTGACCAGATTCAACTTCAGTGAAGTTTGCTGGGTCATTCTTACGGCCGCCCGCTTTGAACGGTGCAGCTGCTGAAAGTACTGGCGTGCCATCTAGGTCTGGGTCACCTTGGATGAATTGCTCAACGTAATCTTTCTGTGCAAGGTTAACAATCTGTACTGTTGGATCGTCTTGTACTAGAGACAGGAAGCTGTACATCACATCGTCTGCTTTACCAATTGGCTGGTTAACAAACTCACGAGTACCTGCGTGGTCTTTTTCTAGTGCTGTTACGATGCCTTCATCTGCAGCAGCAAGCGACTTCTTCTCGATCTTGTCGTAGATAGGGCGTGCTTCTGATTGGCCTTTAACCACTTCCCACTTACCGTCTTTTTGTGCCAGTGTTAGGTCCATAACACCTACGTGGCTACCCCAACGGCCTGGCATGACTGCCGCAACACCGTTCATGGTGCCGTTTTCGTTATCAACACCTTGGATGTTGTCGAAGCCTTTACCAGGGAATACCGCGTGAGAGTGACCGAATGCGATAGCATCAATGCCTTCTACTTCAGAAAGGTAAAGCGTAGAGTTTTCTTCGCCTGCTTTGTATGGGTCTTGAGATACGCCAGAGTGAGGGATCGCAACGATAACGTCTGCACCTTCAGCCTTCATTTGAGGCACTAACTCGTTAGCAGTTTCAATGATGTCGCGAGCAGTAACTTTACCTTCAAGGTTCTTCTTATCCCACGTCATGATTTGTGGTGGAACGAAACCGATGTAACCCACTTTGATCTCATGCACTACGCCAGCTGTATCTTCAAACGTGTGTGTCTTGATGATGTAAGGCGTGAAGTAGTGCTCTTTCGTTTCTGCGTCGTAAACGTTAGCACTGATGTATGGGAAATCAGCGTCGTTGATAGACTCTTCTAGGAACTCAAGACCGTAGTTGAATTCGTGATTACCGATGTTTGCTGCATCGTAGCTTAGTTGGTTCATTGCTTTGTATGCAGGGTGAACTTCACCTGCAACGATGCCTTTGTCTGCCATGTAATCACCCATTGGGCTACCTTGCAGCAAGTCACCGTTATCAACTAATACGCTGTTGGTTACTTCGTTTTGAGCTTCTTTTACTAAAGTTGCAGTACGTGCTAAGCCGATTTTTTTCGATGGCTTGTCTTTGTAGTAATCGTAATCCATTAGGTTGGTATGGATGTCCGTTGTCTCTACGACACGTAGTTTAATCACTTCATCGGTATCTGGTGTTGTTGTACAGCCTGCTAGAGTCAAACCAAGACCCGCAAGTACAGCCAATGACAAAGGTTTCATTGCAACTTTCATTTTGTAGCTCCAAAGTGGATAGTAGAAAATTCGTTGCGTAATGTAACAAAATGGAATGAAACAATGATTACAACGAATGTTAATTCGTGACTTAGATCGATTACTTTATGGTGTTCTGCAAGACGCCTCCCAAAGCTGTTCAATCGATGCGCAATTGGTATCAATTATATTAGTCCATTCATTTCACTTGCTTATCGATAAATTCAATCCCTTATCAGCTTTTCGAATAAAAAATGAAATTTTAGAATTTCCAGTAATATGAGAGGCTCGTCATAATGCCTATATCAAGGACGTATCAGGCAGATGAATAGCAAGGATAGCTCAACACGAAGCTTCTGTTTTCTTCTAGTGCCAATACTCCCATTCACTTAAGTGGATGAGTTAAATCCCTTGCTTGGCAAGACCAAGTAATGAATTGCTCGTAACGCGAGCCTTAAAGGAAGCACTGAAATGGACCAAGAACGTTTAACCCACCTAAAACAGCTAGAAGCGGAAAGTATTCATATTATCCGTGAAGTAGCGGCTGAGTTTGATAACCCAGTAATGATGTACTCCATCGGTAAAGATTCTTCTGTGATGCTTCATTTAGCTCGCAAAGCGTTTTACCCAGGCAAGATTCCATTCCCACTGCTACACGTTGATACGGATTGGAAATTCCGCGAGATGATTGAGTTTCGTGATCGTACGGCTAAAAAGTACGGCTTCGACCTTTTAGTACATAAGAACCCAGAAGGTATTGAGATGGGATGTAGCCCGTTCGTGCATGGTTCTTCTAAGCACACTGACATCATGAAAACTCAAGGCCTTAAGCAGGCGTTAAACAAGTACGGGTTCGATGCCGCTTTTGGTGGTGCGCGTCGTGACGAAGAAAAATCTCGAGCGAAAGAGCGTGTTTATTCTTTCCGCGACAAGAACCATACATGGGATCCAAAAAACCAGCGTCCTGAGCTTTGGCACACCTATAACGGTCAGGTGAATAAGGGCGAAAGCATTCGTGTATTCCCATTATCAAACTGGACTGAACTGGATATTTGGCAATACATCTATCTAGAGAGCATCGATATTGTTCCACTTTACCTTTCAGACAAGCGCCCGGTTGTTGAGCGTGATGGCATGCTTATCATGGTTGATGATGACCGCATGGAGCTGCAAGAAGGTGAAGTGATTGAAGAGAAAAGCGTTCGTTTTCGTACTTTAGGCTGTTACCCACTAACCGGAGCGGTTGAATCTGAGGCGAATACGCTAACAGGCATTATTGAAGAGATGCTGGTGGCTACGTCTAGTGAGCGTCAAGGTCGAGCGATTGACCATGATCAGTCAGGCTCTATGGAGCTGAAAAAGCGCCAAGGTTATTTCTAAGAATCTAAGGAAAGAAAAATGAATAGTGCAGTAGAAGCCGAATTGGCTGAACTAGGGATTGAAGGTTATCTAAGTCAGCATCAGCATAAATCTATGCTTAGATTTTTAACTTGTGGCTCAGTAGATGACGGTAAAAGTACGCTAATTGGTCGCTTGCTCCATGATACAAAACAGATTTATGAAGATCAGCTAGCCGCAGTTCACTCGGATAGCCAACGAGTGGGTACTACAGGTGAGAAGCCTGACTTGGCACTGCTTGTTGATGGCTTGCAGGCTGAACGTGAGCAAGGCATCACGATCGATGTCGCTTACCGCTACTTCTCGACGCAAAAACGTAAATTCATTATTGCTGATACCCCTGGGCATGAGCAGTACACGCGCAACATGGCTACAGGCGCTTCAACGTGTGATCTGGCGGTGATCTTGATTGATGCTCGTAAGGGCGTACTGGATCAAACGCGTCGTCACTCGTTTATTTCTAACTTGCTTGGTTTGAAGCATTTCATCGTTGCAGTCAACAAGATGGATCTCGTGGAATATTCACAAGATCGTTTTGAAGAGATTCGCGATGAATACCTAGAGTTTGCTGAAAACCTAGAAGGCGAAACTAACATTCAGATCCTGCCAGTTTCGGCGCTTGAAGGCATCAACGTTGCTGCACCAAGTAAAGAGCTAGCATGGTTCGAAGGTCCATCTCTACTGGAAGTGTTAGAGAACGTCGATATTGATCAAAAGCGTTCTGCGGGAGAATTCCGTTTCCCTGTGCAGTATGTGAATCGTCCGAACTTAGATTTCCGTGGCTTTGCAGGCACAGTGGCCTCTGGCCGTGTAAGTGTTGGTGACGAAATCAAAGCACTGCCGTCAGGCAAAACGTCTAAGGTTGCACGTATCGTGACCTTTGATGGTGATTTGGAATCTGCACAAGCGGGTTTGGCGGTAACACTGACTCTTGAAGATGAAATTGATATCAGTCGTGGTGATTTGATTGTGCTGGAAAACGCTCAGATTGAATCTACTAACCACGTATTGGCTGACATCGTGTGGATGACAGAGCAACCACTACAACCGGGCAAAGCTTATGACATCAAGATCGCAGGCAAGAAAACCGTCGGTCAGGTTGAAACCGTTCGTCACCAATACGACATCAACAACCTGTCGACTCACGCCGTTGATGAGTTGCCACTGAATGGCATTGGCTTGTGTGAATGGTCATTGAACGAGACAGTTGCGCTGGATAAATACCGTGAAAGTGCCGATACCGGTGGCTTCATCGTTATCGACCGTCTAACTAACGTGACGGTTGGCGCAGGTTTGATTCGAGACCGTTTGGACTCTGTTGAACAGCAAGTGGGTAACTTCTCTGCATTTGAACTTGAGTTCAACGCATTGGTTCGCAAGCATTTCCCTCATTGGGATGCCAAAGATTTAAGCCAACTACTGAAGTCATAAACGACTAAGTAACAGCTTATTGAATCAGGCGGAAACCGATCGTTTCCGCCATAAAGGACGGGTATATGTGGCAACAAGGATTTGTATTAGCGATTTTGCTCGGCATTATTACTTGCCTGCTCGTTACCCGTATTAAGCCAAGCTTTATTTTTGCTGGTGCGGCGTTTATTGCTTTTATGGCTGGTATGATCGACTTGTCGAGCTTAGCCAATAATTTCACTAACTCCTCATTACTGACTTTAATTCTTCTGATCCTCGCATCAAGTGCGTTGGAGAAAACTCGCTTAATCAGCTGGGTTAGCCGCAATATCTCTGAAGGTAGGCTAGGTACTGTGGTTGCGAAGTTAGGTATTTCCACAGCGTTACTTTCTTCTTTTACTAATAATACGGCAGTAGTTGTCTCTTTGATCGGAGCGATCAAACGTAATCAACAGCATGCGCCATCTAAGTTACTTATTCCTTTGTCATACGCTGCTATTCTTGGTGGAACACTGACATTGATCGGTACCTCAACCAACTTGATCATCAATAGCTTTGTTGAAGATGCCGGACTGCCAAGCTTAAACTTTTTTACACCCACTTTGATCGGTTTAGCGGTTTTAGTCGGCGGTGTGTTGATCCTTATCCCTCTGAGTTACTTCTTACCAAGCTACGATGATGGTTCCCAAGATGATCTGCCTTACTTTCTAGAAGCGAGAGTTGAGCCCGGCTCACCGTTAGTCGGCCGCAGCGTAAGTGAAAATAACCTCCGAGCATTGAGAAAACTGTTCTTAGCGGAAGTGATTCGCGACGGTAAAACCACGGCTTCGATTGACCCTGATTTTATTCTTCAAGCTCGTGACCGATTGCTGTTTTGTGGTGATGTCGAGAGCGTGGCGACACTGCAAGAAATCCAAGGACTGACTCTGTTTGGTCAGCACCATTTGAACGGTCAGAGCTTCGTTGAAGTTGTGGTGAGTTCATCGGCAAGCTTTTGTAACAAAACACTGAAAACCAGCCAGTTTAGAGACCGTTTCGATGCAGTTGTGGTTGCTATTCGTCGTGGTCATGAACGCCTTGAAGGTGGGTTAGGGAATATCACATTGACCGCTGGTGATACCTTGATTTTGGTTCCCGGTAAACGCTTTGAAGAACAGCGCCAACAACACAACAAAGAGTTTGTGTTGATGAATGACTTAGATTCGAGTGCCAAGCTTGATGCCGATAAATCGACGTTTGTGTTGCTCGGCTTTGCTAGCGTAATTGGCCTTGCTCTTGTTGATGTAGTACCTATTATCAAAGGCTTAGCTGGTTTCTTACTATTGCTGGTGGCATTTGGCGTGGTACAACTTGGTGAACTTCGTCGCCGTTTTCCGGTTGATATTGTGGTGATCGTGGGCTCTGCGCTGTCTATTGCTCAACTGATGATTTCATCAGGACTATCTGAGCGCATGGGGTTGATGTTCATGGAGGCCTTTAATGGTTGGGGAGTGTTCGGCGCGTTAGTTGCGACTTACTTTATGACTTTGGTTCTGACTGAGCTTGTTACCAATAATGCGGCTGCAGCACTCTCATTTCCTATTGGTTACAGCATGGCGGTAGGCTATGGCGTCGATCCCATGCCGTTTATCATGGCGGTACTATTTGGTGCCAGTGCTAGTTTCATTTCTCCATACGGCTACCAAACCAACTTACTAGTTTATAGCGTAGGTAATTACCATCTTACGGATTACCTACGTATTGGTATTCCAATCTCGATTGTTTACTCGGGCTTGGTACTGACCCTAATTCCTTACTTTTTCCCATTTTAATGCTGTTTATTTAAAGGACTATTTATGACCGCAGTACTCAAACACAAAGATGAGAATGTTGTGTGGCATCAACACTCGATTGATAAAGGATTCCGCGCGGATCTGAAATCACAAAAGCCAGCTGTGCTCTGGTTCACGGGGTTGTCTGGTTCTGGTAAATCGACAGTCGCTGGCGCATTAGAAAATCGCTTGGCACAGCTTGGTTACCATACTTACTTATTGGATGGCGACAATGTGCGTCATGGATTATGTAGTGACCTTGGCTTCTCTGAGCAGGATCGTAGAGAGAACATCCGTCGTATTGGTGAGCTCGCTAAATTGATGGCGGATGCAGGCTTGATCGTGTTGTCAGCCTTTATTTCTCCGCACCAAGCAGAAAGACAATTGGTACGTGACTTACTGCCGGAAGGTGAGTTTCTGGAGGTGTTCGTCAATACGCCATTAGAGGTTTGCGAACAGCGTGATCCTAAAGGTCTGTATAAGAAAGCACGTGCCGGAGAGATCCCGAACTTTACAGGTATTAGTTCAGTGTACGAAGCGCCTCAGAACCCTGAGATTGATCTACCTGCAGGTGAGAAGACGCTCGATGAATTGGTTAAACTGTGTATTGATGCGTTGGAGAAGCGAAATATTTTAGCCAATTGAGATCGTTGGTATGATTAAGGCTGTCCACTTGCTTATCGGTTTGTTCATAACTGACAAGTAATACAGTCTTGGTTTACCGAGACAAGAAACCTATCCTCTATATTCTCTTTATTCTTCTCAATCCACTTCACTTTTTACACCGTCTATTTCTTAAACTCTATTATCTAGACGGTGTAATTCACGCTGCTTTTCACTTCTGTCTGAACCGTGAATTTCTGGCTCAATAGTGCAATCAGCTGGTCGTAATACTGTGTGTTTGGCTTGTTGCCAAGCAAGGTACAAAGCTCATTACCTGTTGGGCTGAATCGGTAGTAAACCAGCTTCACCCCTTTTGATAACGGTGCCAGTGACATACTTTTACCTTGATAGGTTAGGTGCAGAGCTGGATCGAAATCAATTTCTCCAGACTCTAACTCAGTGCCGAGAATAATCCCGAGTTCAATCAAATGGAGCAGGCTAGAGTAGGGAAGGTTATGCCCACCAAGGTTGATGGTGTTGGTGGTGTCTCTTTTACCAAAGCTGAACAGCCCTGCATGAGATTTGAAGCCGAGTAAGAGCTTTCTGCTGTTATCGCTACCAAAGCTACAACCCAGTGATGCCGCTCTTTGTAGGGTCAGTGCTTCCTTTGGCGTCATGTCTTTTAAGATCTGAAGCGCCTTCATCGACGTCGAGCCTGGGTTAGTGACTTCTCGTTTCAGTACTTGAGCCCATAGCCTTTGCATCGATGTATTGTGGATCTCTTGTGCCATATCGAAAAAGCGGTACAGCCAGTCCTGATCCGGGTCGCCCGCCGCTTCATCCTTACATGAAGAGTGCGCCAACTTTAGAATCTGTTCTAGGTTCTTTTGGCGAAGCTCTCTACGTTTTTTCTCTCGCAATAGTGCCCGTTCGATAAGGGTACTCTCACCTTTATCGTTTGGCTTTGCATTGTGACTAATTAAGGAATCGAGGCCGAAGCTTTGTGCGATGTGCAGCATTCTGCTGGCACTGTCGGCAATATGAGGCTTTTTCTCATGCTTGTGCTGTGTATCGCTAGCATGCTCGATGATCACTGGCTGTTTGGTTTCTGACATAAGAGTATCCTAAGGAAACGACTTAACTGTCTAAAATGTAACTCTTTATCTGATTGGTGGCTAGATTTTGCGTGCAGAGTTGAAGGTTTCAACAAAATTTTACTTTTGCTAATGATAATAAAATGTTAAATTTGTTGTAATTCTCAAGGAGGAGTTATGAATCAAGTCAATGATAACAAGCTGAAGAAACAGCTCAGTATAGGGTTATTGCTCGCGACTTATGTTGCTGTTCTAGCTTACTTATCTAATTACATCGCGTAATTCAGAAGAAAATTATCGTTATTAAACTGTTATTGAATGATCTCACTCGTTCAGTGACGGCAGCTCATCCTTGAACCACCCTTCTAATGACTACATGTCGTCATATTCTTCAATCGCAGTACCTTCAATAAGATAACCTGTTTGCGCTAAGTCATGGCTGATCGACTCAGTTTTTAGCGTACCGACTAAATAAATCACATCCCATAACTGCTGTATTGGCGCACCTTTCGGGAACTTCACGTAGATGATTTGGTTCGGTGGCGGCGGTGGCACGTGGATACATGCGCCAAAGTACGGTACCAGCAGAAACTCAGTGATCATATTCTCATCACCTTCCAATGGAATCACAAAGCCTGGAATCTTCACTGTGCTGCCATTCAGCTCTGGGCGAACAGCACCAAGTGTCGATTGTTGAGGTTTGTCCATACTATTGTGGTCAACCATTGGCATACCAAATGAATCTAGTTGAGCGCGCTCTGATTCTGGAATCAAATCAATCCATTCAAGTGTTAATACCGATTCGTCATTCTGAGTGGTTTCAGCGTGAGCTGTACTGATAAATGGGAACAGAAGTAGCCCAAGTATCAGTAGGAATTTGCGTTGCATCGTAGGTTCCTATTTTAGATTCGAATCGTCATGCCATCAGACAATGACTGGCGGTAAGCCCTGAAAGCGGGAATAAAGCCGATAATGATTCCGGCAACTTGGACCAGCATAAGCAGTTTCCACTCATGAGGTGTGATTGCGGATATCGATATGTTGATACCATAACTTTGTTGCACAATAGGAGCAACCACTGCGATCAGCGCAAATAACACCGCAACACCTAATGTAATGCCAAGGAAGGTCAGCGCACTGGCTTCACTGATCAGTAAACCAAACACATGGCGAGGTCTTGCGCCCATTGCACGCAGGATGGCCATCTCGCGACGCCTTTCTTGCAAACTAGTGAGTAGGCTACTGAGCATGCCCAATAAACCGGCGACAACAACAAATCCTGAAACAATTAACAATGCTTGTTCTGCTACAGCCATCATTCCCCACAATTCGTGAAGGGCAATGCCCGGCATAATGGCGCTCAAAGGTTCTTGACGGTAGTTATTGATTTCTCTTTGCAGTGCGAAGGTTTGGATCTTCGAATTCAGCCCGAGCATCATTGCGGTAATCTGCTTCGGTTGGAAATCAAAAGTCTTTAAGGTTTCGGCATCCGGTGTGTGTCCTAGGTTAGCACCTGACTCCCAGCCAACATGAATCGCTTCAATAGCCTCTAACGAAACATGCACGGTCTTGTCTACCGGCGTTCCTGTTGGTGCAAGTATTCCTACAATCTTGAAGGGCAGATTATCGTGACGGCTGAACGCCACATCGCTGATACCGTGTGCAAGAATGATCTGGTCACCGATTTTGTAATCCAGTTTCTTAGCGACATCGGCACCAATCACTACATCGAATAGCTGTTCAAATTCTTTACCTTGTTGGAAAGTAAGTAACTGCTTACTTCCATAGCGATAGTTTTCAAAGTAACTATGATTTGTACCCATCACGCGGAAGCCTTTGTGTGAATCGCCCAATGAGATTGGGATCGCCCACTTTACTGCGTTGTGCTGGCTAAATTCTTGGTAGCTTTTCCAGTCGATGTTGTTGGTCGCATTACCGATTCTGAATACTGAGTAAAGCAGTAGGTTTACCTGACCAGAACGGCCACCGACGATAAGGTCTGTACCTGAAATGGTATTCGCAAAGCTGCTCTTGGCTTCGGTTCTTACGCGCTCTACACCGAGCAAGAGAATGACAGACACCGCCACGGTAAGAATAGTCAGAATAGCCGTGGCTTTACGATTGAGTACGCTTTTTAAGGCTAAGTGAGTAATTACTTTCATACGACAACCTTAGCTTGGTTAACGGTTTTTAAATCTATGGTTCGAGTGAACAACTTTTCGAGTGTTGGATCGTGACTCACAAAGATAAGCGTCGAGCCCGCTTGATTGGCCTGTTCTAGCAACAGTTCGATAAAAGCTTCTCGGTTGTCATGATCTAAAGCCGAGGTTGGTTCGTCGGCAATAATGATTTTGGGTTGGCCGATCAAAGCACGAGCGGCAGCAACACGTTGTTGTTGGCCAATACTCAGCTCAGTAACAGGTTTATCCATTAAGGCTTGAGGTAGCTTTAGTCGTAATAATAAATCTTGAGCGGTTGCTTGCAGGCTGTTCTTACTTTCCGTTACTTGTTGCTTGCGAATAGCTGAGAACTGGCAAGGAAGCGTCACGTTGTCGATTACTGATAAGTAAGGGAGCAGGTTAAATTGTTGGAAGATATAACCTATATGGTCGGCTCTGAATTTGTCTCTTTGACGAGGTGTAAGCTGAGTCAGGTCTTGGCCTAAGATAGAGACTTCACCTTGTTCGGCTTGGTTGATTCCAGTCAGCAGGCCTAACAATGTTGATTTCCCACAACCACTTGGCCCTTTTATGAAAAGGTGCTCTTGAGCTTGGATGTGCAGAGAAGGGATCTCCAGCGTTGGCGGTAATTCAGGCTTCCAACGAAAGCTAATATTTTCGAGTTTGACCACAAGTGATGAACTGTCAGAGGGCATGCGAGCTCCAATAATTAAAGCGGTGTATCTACTGGACAGCAATTAGAAGCATAAATTCCCTAGAGCACACCGATTTGAACAGCCAAGTAAGTAGGTACTTACTTGGCTGCTTATTTACGTTTAATCCGATCTGGGAGTGATTAGAATCGGAAACTAATACGCTCTGCGTTAAGTACTTCTTGTACTTGAGCTGTGTCTGTTAGTAGGTTCACCGTCATTTTTTCAGTGTTGCTGAACTTAGAGAACCACTGAGTGCTAACTGTGTCTAGCTTAGCAACATCTGAACATTCATAGTGGTACTCAACAGTGAACTCACCGTGGCCACCTTGTGAGTGATCATGGCCTTCATGGTCTTTGTGGTCATCATGATCATGTTCAGCATGGTCATGGTCTTTGTGGTCATCATGATCGTGTTCAGCATGGTCATGGTCTTTGTGGTCGTCATGATCGTGCTCAGCGTGGTCTTTGTGGTCGTCATGATCGTGCTCAGCGTGGTCTTTGTGGTCCTCATGACCGTGTTCAGCGTGATCATGGCCTTCATGCTCATCATGATCGCCTTCTAGCGTGTTAGTCACTGATTTAAACTTCAGAGTACAGCTCGCATTGTTAAAGCTAAACAGTTCGTCTGGCTTGTTCAGTTGTGCGATAGCTTGTTCAAACACTTTCTTTTGCTCAGCGCTTTCTGGTGCATGTTCAAAGCCAACCACATCGGCGCCTGGTGCTGTTACTTCAACAAGCAGTTCTTGCCCATCTTGCGCGATGTTTACTTCAACTTGACCATGTACGTGTGCATCATGAGAGCGGAATTCTTCGTTAGCTAGAACATTTGTAGAGACAGTCATGCCGATAACAACGGCTAAAATAGAAGGTTTCATGTTTTGTTTCCTGAATAAAGGTTAATTAAAAAGTAGTGGTAATTAAGCGATATTTACAGGAGGTGAGCGTGCCAAGTAAGCGAAGTATAGCCGCTGTAGTGAAGTTACTGATTCTGTGATAACGGCAGTAAACTCTGAATGAAACTCTGGAACTTGTGGCAGCGAGTGTGCCGTAGTGAACTGATTTATTGAAAACAGCTCACAGTGATGCGAAGTGTGGTGCTCTGGGTCAATGTCCACCATGTGTGTTGCTGCTAACACGCTTAGCATGAGCATCAGCCCAAGCAACAAGCCTGTTTTGCGTTTCACATTGTTGGGTGTGTCTTGCCACATCAGGATGATTAACCACAGAATAAAAAAAGGATACTGTTATAATATAACAATATCCTTTGATAAGATCTCGAAAAAGAGGTGAATATCTGATTAAAGACTCGCTTTAATCAATTCAATGACTTGCGTGACCTCTGATTCGTTAAGTGCGCCTTCTTTCACAAACAAGATTTTCCCTTGTTTATCTTGAACGATAATCGCTGAGCTCTCTTCTTTCAGAGCCCAAGATGAAGCGACGGTGCCATCTTCGTCTAACACCATAGAAGACCATGGAAACTCTTCTTTGCTGCTTTCTGCTGACGATTTAACAAAAGAACCCGTACCCCAGATAGCATCATCTTGGTTGATGATGGTGGTGGTTTGGTAGCTGTCTTCTGAGAACTTCGAGGCGGTAATGGCTGCCATCAATGGTGCGTTTAGCTCTTTAGAGCTGCTACGGCCAGCGATAGCTTGAACGACGCGAACTTTACCTAGGAGGTTGCTGGTTGCCCAAGTTTGATATCCGGTATTACCGTCGTTTAGAACGATTTCACCATAGTTGCTAACATCAACAGCAGGCAGAGTTGAACCTACAGATAGATTGTGAGCATTGGCGAAGAGTGGAGAGGCTGCGGCTAAAAAAGCCAGTAGAGTTTTGTTTTTCATTATATTTTTGTTCCGCTTATTGGTTTGCACTGGAAGTATAATATGAAATTTGAAAAATGCCTCTTTAACTTTTTTATCGTACGATGTAGAAATAAGTTGCAGGCTTGTTACCAAAAGGTATAATGCATCAATATCAAGATGAACAATAGATTATCTTGCTGTTTGCTAAAGGAATTAGCGATTAAATGTGCTTCGAATACGGTGGTGTTCAGGTGTGTGACTGTAGTACTCAAATGGAATTGAGGTTGTATTATGTTAAGAAAATTTTCTACTTACCGTCCACATCAGGTGGCGCGTTTCGTTAAAGTCCTGTTCAAGGGCCAATTTGCTATCGAAGGTGTCGGAGAGTTTCGCTTCGACCAAGGCAAGGTGCTTCTTCCTGAAGTTTCAGACAAACAAAAGCTCACTATTTTTAAAGAAGTTAACGGCACGATTGCTGCGTTGCCGGTGTAACTGCGCTTTATCGATTTGTTTGCACCGAATAGATTAACAATGAAGAGGGCTTCCTAATGGAAGCCCTTTTTTAATGCGTGTCGTTCTCGCTGGTATGTCGAACGGCACTTTATTGTGGAGGGAAGCAGACACCGGTTCCACCCAACCCGCAATAACCATTCGGGTTTTTAGCTAGGTATTGCTGGTGGTAGGTTTCTGCGAAAAAATATTTTCCAGCAGGCAGAACTTCCGTCGTGATCTCGTTGCCTAATGATTCAGTCATTGCTCGTTGATATTCACGTTTAGAGTGCTCAGCGATAGATTGTTGTTCTTCACTGAAGGTGTAAATCGCGGAACGGTATTGAGTCCCTAAATCGTTGCCTTGGCGCATCCCTTGAGTTGGGTCATGACGCTCCCAAAAGGTTTCAAGTATTCGAGCTAGAGAGGTTTGTTCGCTATCGAAAATGACACGAACGACTTCGGTATGGCCAGTTTGTCCAGTACATACTTGTTCATAAGTGGGGTTAACAGTGTATCCGCCAGCGTAACCAACGGATGTTGAAATAACGCCATCCAATTGCCAAAACAAGCGCTCAGCTCCCCAGAAGCATCCCATACCAAGTAGGACTTCTTGTTGAGAACTCGTAGGCGCATCGAGCAGGTCAGTTTGATTGACGAAATGGCGCTCAGTAATTCGAATTGGGTCAGCATTTCCCGGTAATGCGGTTGCTGCAGAAACCAGTTGTTGTTTGTTTAGCATGTTATATTCCTTTTCGCATACGTTTACCGCGCTGGCTTTTATTTAACATGGGTTCATATTAACTGTTGGTCAATATTGAATAAGTCTTTAAATTAGACCGTGTTATTCCAGGATTTATTACAGACTCAATGCCTATTTAGCGGTATTATTTCTTTTCACTTATTAACGTATTGATAACTTCTTCACCAATTAAACATGATAAGAAAAACTTTACCAGTTCTGATTGGCACTCTACTGTCATCGACGCTCGCTTTCGCTGACGTTTCCCTTGAAATCAAAGGGCTGGATGGAGCGCTTGAGGATAATGTTGATGCTTATCTGAGTGCGATCCCTGAAGAAGAGTATTCGATCTCACTAAGATTCCAATCTCGCTTGGAATCTATGATTAAAGAAGCCCTGAATGCGTTAGGCTACTACCAACCTGTTATCACATTTACTCACTCCGAAGATTATACCGAGTTGACCGTTACGGTTGAGTCGGGAGAGCCTGTTATTATTTATGCTTCCGATATCGTTCTGACGGGTGAAGCCAAAGATGACCCAGACTTTCTAGCGTTGATCGCTAAGAGTAAGCTGTCTAAAGGTTCAATCTTGAACCATGGTAATTATGACTCTTTGAAATCGTCGATACGTAATCTTGGATTAGCGAAAGGCTATTTTGATGGGGCATATGACCTCAGTAAGCTAGAAGTCGCCCCTGAATTAAACCGCGCTTATGTTCGTCTTCATTATAACAGTGGTATTCGCTATCACTTTGGTACCACTCAGGTTACTGGTAGCCAAATAGAAGAGGATAAGGTGCAGTCACTCAAACCATTTAAAGATGGCGAACCTTACTCCATTACCAAAGTTGGTGAGTACAACCAAAATCTATCTAATACTGATTGGTTCTCGTCGGTATTTGTTGAGCCTGATTTAAGCCAGTTGGGTGAGGGCAGAGAGATTCCGATGAAGGTTAGCCTTGCTCCACAAGCTCGTAACCAAATCGAAACGGGTATCGGTGTCTCAACAGACCTTGGTGTGAAAGGCACTCTTAAATGGAAAAAACCTTGGGTTAACGAAAAAGGCCATAGCTTCAATAGTAGCTTGTCGATTTCTAAGCCTGAACAGACGATTACGGCGGCGTATAAAATCCCATTGGATGACGTACTTAATGACTACTATCAAGTTAAGTACGGTATGAAGAACTTAGATAACCGAGATACCAAAAGTTTGGAATCAAATTTAGCCTTAGAAAGGTATTGGCGTCTGGATAATGGTTGGCAGCGCACGGTATTCATTCGGTACTTGGTCGAAAACTATGAGCAAGGTTTACAAGACGATTTAGCACAATTTGTATTGCCGGGGATCTCGTTCTCACGAACTCGAACACGAGGCGGTTCGATGCCGATGTGGGGCGATAAACAAACCATTATGTTTGAGGCGGCTGATGACACATTGTTATCTGAAACCAAGGTGGTACGTTTTCAAGGGCGAACGGCATGGATACGAAGTATTGGCAATAACCATCGTGGTTTAACTCGCCTTCAATTCGGCGGTAACTTTGCAGACGAGTTTGAGAAGCTGTCTCCCTCGCTAAGGTTCTTTGCCGGTGGTGACAACAGTATCCGTGGTTATGGTTATGAGTCTATCTCTCCTCGCGATGAAAGTGGCGCACTAACGGGTGCAAAATTCATGGCAACCAGTTCGTTTGAATACCAATACCGTTTGGTTGGAAACTGGTGGGGGGCGGCATTCTACGACATTGGTGATGCATTCAATGACAAACCTGATTGGAAGCACGGTACCGGAGTCGGGGTGCGGTGGGCCTCTCCTGTTGGTCCAGTGAGTTTAGATTTTGCTTGGGGTCTAGATGCAGCAAAAGGTGATGAGTTCCAACTGCACTTTAGTTTAGGGCCAGAATTATGATCAAAGTGATGGGAAAATTCATTAAGTGGACGTCGATTTCATTGACGTCTATTTTGCTGTTGTTGATAGCCCTACTAGGTTTTGTTTTGTTCACCAATCCAGGGTTGAACACTGTGCTATGGGGTGCTGAGAAAGCGTTGCCACAACTTAAAGTGGAAAGTACCAAAGGGGCGCTTTTCCCAAGCTTTACGCTTAATAACGTTCAGTTTAAAGATGACAGCCTGCATATCGATACCAAGGTTCAAAAGCTGAACTTGGCTATTAATCCTCGCTGTCTGCTCGATCCTAAGCTGTGTGTCGACCGCTTAGCTATTCAAGGGTTGGACTTCGCATTTACTGAATTGCCGCCAGCTTCTACAGAAGAAGCAGAGCCTACTCCGCCCGTAACATCGGTAAAAACACCGCTGCCAATCGTAATCAATCGAATCGCTTTATCTGATATCAAGCTGAATATCCTAGGCCATGAAATTGAATGGAGTCTGTTCTCTACGGCTTTGAGTATGCAGGGCGAAAAGCTGACGGTATCGCCAACCTTATTCAATGATCTGAAAGTTAAACTCGCGGAATCGACAGAAGAACCGCAAGCAGAAGCTGTCGAGCCAGGGACTGCTACTAAAACTGCTATCGAATTGCCGGAAGTCTGGATTCCTTTACAGATTATGTTGGAGCGTTTTGATCTCAACCGTTTTACCTTAGAGCAAGAAACGCCAATTGTGGTGAACCATCTTGGACTCGAGGCGCAAGCTGGTGGGCACTCTGTGAACGTTTCATCTCTCGAGCTCGACATGCCACAAGCAAGCGCGAATCTAACGACTAAGGTTGAGCTCAAAGGTGGCTACCCGCTAGACCTTTCTTTAGATGCTTTGGTGAAAGAAACCGACCTTGCTGGGCAGAAGTTGTCTCTGAAAGCGCAAGGTAGCGTGGCTAAACTAAACCTAGATTCCCAATTTTCTGATCTGATTGAGGCAAAGTTGTCTGGGGAGATTCAACCGCTAGAGCCAACTCTACCGTTTGACCTTCTTTTAGAGGGCGGCCAAGCGCAATGGCCTCTTACAGGCAAAAGCGATTACCAAGCGACAATTGATCAATTCAAAGCTGATGGCTCACTAGATCGTTTCAATGTTCTACTTAAAGGTGAAGCGGATGGTAAGGAGATTCCTGCCCTAGCCATCGACCTAAAGGGTAAAGGTACCACTGAACAAATAGAGCTTGAGCGACTGAAACTGAAGACCTTGGGCGGTGAACTCAATGGTGTCGTTAAAGCGAACTGGAAAAAGCTTGTGAATTGGCAAGCGGATGTGACCCTAAAAGACATTCAGCCTGGTCTGCAATGGCCAGAAGCGGAAGGTAACATCAGCGGTAGTTTAGTGACTTCGGGGGAGTTGACCGAAGCTGGTGGCTGGGCGATTGAGCTACCTAAGCTTGATATCGAGGGTATCTTGCGTGATTACCCGTTGGACATCGAAGGTCAGTTGTCAGCGTCGGATCGTAGTGCAAGTGGTGAGCCTAAACTGCAAACCAGCGGCTTGAGCTTGGCTCATGGTGTTAACTCGATTAAGGCACAGGGACAGCTTGATAAGCAATGGGACATGGGCGTTGATATTTACTTCCCTGAGCTGGTGAAAAGTGTTCCAGACTTGAAAGGACAAGTGATTGGTAACATCCAACTTAGCGGCCCTACGAAAGAGCCTGAAGTCGATCTTGCACTTAATGTTGATAAGGTCGATTGGAATAACGAAGCAACACTAGAATCCCTATCGCTTAATGGTTCGGTGGTTCCCCTACCATTGCCTGAAGCTCAAGCCGATCTTGTATTAAAAGCTAAGAACCTAACCTATCAAGATCAAAGTGTGGAAAGCATTGATCTTACGGTGAGTGGTGGCGAAAAGAAACACACAGTGACACTTGATGTGATATCCGACATCGTGTCGACCAGCTTGGCTATCTCTGGAAAATTGATTCAGAAGCCTTCTCTTATTTGGGATGGTTCGTTAGACAGAGTCAAAATCACCACTCAGCAGGGGCCTTGGGTATTAGACCAGCCTGTCGCGATAAAGGCGGACGTCGATAAGCAGTTTGCCGACGTTCAAGCGCACTGCTGGAAGCAATCTAGTTCGAGTGTCTGTCTGGATGAGGATATCCGCGCCGGAAAATCAGGTGAGGCTAAGATTGCAATCAATCAGTTCGACTTCGATCAGATCAAAGCCTTTGTTCCTAAAGAGACGGAACTGCAAGGTTTAGTGAATGTTAAAGCTCATGCCAAGTGGTCTGAACAAGGTGAGCCTGAGGTTACGGTAAGCGTTGATATGCCGAAAGGTCAGGTTGTTCAACAAGTTGGCGAGCCCATCACACTGGGGTGGGAAAGCGTTGCATTGAATGCCCAGCTAAAAGACAACAAACTGGATGCCGACTTTAAGTTGGATGTTTCCGACAATGGTGATCTGTCTGGCACGGTGTCGCTACCGGATATTCTTGTCGAAGACAAAATGGTCGATGCTGCAATTAAGCTGACCACGTTCCACCTTGATTTCTTACAGCCACTCCTAGGTGAATATAGTTTATTAAAAGCCGACCTTGAGAGTGAGCTTCAAGTTAAAGGCTCTTTGATGCACCCTCAAGTATTTGGTCAATTCTTTGTTGATGGCATTCAAGTCAAAGGTGATGTTACGCCTGTTGATGTGAAAGATGGCCGTATCGCTCTCGACTTTGATGGTTATAGTGCAAAGTTGGATGCGAATATTGAAACGCCCGATGGTCACCTTGATATCGAGGGAGGCGGGGTTTGGCAAGATCTTAAAGCATGGCACTCTAACGTCAGAGTGTTTGCTGATGAGTTGATGGTTGATATTCCGCCGATGGTCAAGGTGAAGGTCGTGCCTGATATGACCATTGATGTCACACCAGAATTGGCGAAAATCACCGGTGATATTGCATTACCATGGGGACGAATTGTTGTAGAAGACTTACCACCGTCAGCGGTAGGTGTCTCTTCTGATCAAGTTATCTTGAATAAAGATCTAGAGCCAGAAAACGAAGATGCGATTCCATTCAATGTGATGACTAATATTAATATTTCTATTGGTGATGACTTTAAATTGTCTGCCTTTGGTCTTGAAGGTGATTTGGTCGGTAAGCTTAACGTGGCTCAAAAAGATCAAGGTCCTTTTATTACAGGCGAAGTAAACATCGTCGATGGTACTTACCAATCATTCGGGCAAGACCTGTTGATCGAAGAAGGTAAGATTCTAATGAACGGACCTCCGGACCAGCCATACGTCGCGATAAATGCGGTACGTAACCCTGATAATACTCAGGACGATGTGACAGCAGGTATTCGAGTGACTGGCCCAGCGACAGAGCCGACGATAGAGATTTATTCTGACCCTGCAATGCCGCAAGCCAATGCGCTGTCTTATATTTTGCGTGGCCAAGATATCGACGGTGAGTCGAGCGGTTCGATGACAACCACCTTAATTGGTTTGAGTTTAGCGAAGAGCGGTAAGGTTGTTGGCGAAATCGGTGAGGCATTTGGTGTACAGGATTTACAACTGGATACCGCAGGTTCTGGTGATGACTCACAAGTAACGGTAAGTGGTTACATTTTGCCAGGCTTACAGGTGAAGTATGGTGTGGGTATCTTCAACTCGTTGGGTGAGTTTACCGTTCGTTATCGATTGATGCAGGATCTCTATGTCGAAGCTGTATCTGGCCTAGACAGTGCAGTAGACCTTCTTTATCAATTTGAGTTCGAGTAACACTTTGAGCGGGATTGACTAGCGGATGACGAATACTAGGGAGTGGGTATGCAGCACCTCGTTTTTGTTTATGGGACATTGAGAAAAGATCAATCGAACCACTACTATTTAAAACAGTGTGAGTGTTTAGGAAGGTTTGACACACCAGAGGAATACGCACTTTTTGATTTAGGTGCCTATCCGGCGATGATTCTTGGAAAGAAAAGTGTCGCTGGTGAGGTCTATATCATTAACGACGAAATTTTAGAGTCGCTCGATCGGCTAGAAGATGTTCCTGTTGAGTATCGTCGCGAGCAAATAGAGACTATATTTGGATTAGCATGGGTATATTTGTATCAGCTTGATCTAACAGCTAATAAAGAAATACTTTCGGGTAACTGGTGTAAGCGGAACAACCCGCTATAGTGAATGAACTACTGGAAGCATTCTGACGCAATAGCTAAAAGTCTCAATGTACAGGCTAGTCTTTTCCACTAGGAGGAAATTATGAAATATCTATTATTGGTGCTATCAGTAATGTTATTTGGTTGTGCGCAAACTCCGCCACCAACGTCAATGAACACAGCCGATTGGCAGAGCTTTGGCGAAGAAATGGCGCTAAAAGGAAAAACCAAGCAGACTGAAGCAAGCTTGGCTGAAGCCGCGTCTTCACCATCCATTGATGCAGACTTATATGCCGCTTATGGTCAAGGTTATGAAATGGGTAAAACTCAGTATTGTTCTCAAAACCCGAGAGCGCTAGGTCGCCGTGGTGAGACTTACCTTGGGATTTGTGACGACGTCGATAAATGGTTCCGTTTTAACTACGAACGTGGTGCTGAATCAAAGTATAGCGTTCAATAATTCGGTGATTGTTTAACGCAGCGAACAACAAAAAGCCAGCATGTGAATGCTGGCTTTTTTAATGACGTTAATTTAATAAATAAACGAATGGCTTAGTCTGGGTTAAGCTCAAGAAATTCTTCTACTTTTTTCACCATGTTCTTCGAACCGACAAAGAAAGGTACGCGTTGGTGTAGCTCTGTTGGTTTGATATCCATGATGCGTTGGGCACCATCGGATGCGATGCCACCCGCCTGCTCCATGATGAAGGCTATTGGGTTACATTCATACAATAAACGTAGCTTACCTTGAGGGTGGCTTTCTGTACTTGGGTACAGGTAGATGCCGCCTTTAAGCAGGTTACGGTGAAAATCAGATACAAGAGAACCAATGTAGCGAGAAGTGTAAGGGCGATTATCACTTGGTTCGCTTTCCTGACAGTATTTTATGTACTTCTTAACACCTGTAGGGAAACGAATGTAGTTACCTTCGTTGATTGAGTAAATTTTACCTTCGTCAGGGATCATCATATTTTCATGAGACAGACAGAAGGTACCCAATGATGGGTCGTAGGTGAAGCCATTTACGCCTGCACCAGTTGTGTATACAAGCATGGTTGAAGAACCGTAAATTACGTAACCTGCGGCCACCTGCTTATGTCCAGGTTGTAGGAAGTCTTCTTGCGTTGGTGGAGTTCCAATCGGTGATACTCGACGGTAGATAGAGAAAATGGTACCAACCGATACATTCACATCGATGTTTGAAGAACCATCAAGTGGATCCATCAGTACAACGTATTTTGCGTTTTTGTTGAGCTCTTTATTGAAGGCAACGGCTTCGTCTTCTTCTTCACTCGCGACGCCACAAACTTGATCTCGAGCTTCAAGTGCGGCTTTAAATTTGTCGTTAGCATACAGGTCTAGCTTTTGTTGCTCTTCACCTTGCACGTTGTCTGTACCAACAGCGCCAGTAATGTCGACAAGACCTGCTTTGTTAATTTCGCGGTTAACAATTTTTGCAGCAAGGCGAATTGATGACAAAAGGGATGATAGATCACCGCTTGCATGGGGGAAGTCATTTTGTTTTGCAACAATGAACTCACCAAGGGTGCGCATCTCAGACATGTTATTTCCTTAAACTTCTCTGAATATTAGGGGGGATTTGAGCACTATTGAATTTGCCTCTTGTACGGGCTTTATTCATCTAGACGCTTACCTAAATTCTAAAGGCTAGATCTTTTTAATGGTAATGAACTAAGCGACGCAGATCTCACTTACTATGTCGACTAAATTTGTTTTGCATTGTCACTCGCTTTTAATCGTCATTTAATGATAATGAGTGCTAGCCGTTTTAATTAGGCATCGTTTATTTAGCCAAGCGTTTGGAAGCAATTTATGCATATTCATATCTTAGGAATTTGTGGCACCTTCATGGGAGGTGCTGCGGTATTGGCTCGTCAATTAGGTCACAAGGTTACCGGTAGTGACGCGAATGTGTACCCACCAATGAGCACTTTGTTGGAATCTCAAGGGATTGAAATTATTGAAGGGTTCGACCCAAGCCAATTAGAACCAAGGCCGGATCTCGTGGTGATTGGCAATGCGATGAGTCGTGGCAACCCGTGTGTTGAGTATGTATTGGATAACAACCTTAGATACACCTCAGGCCCGCAATGGTTGCAAGAGTTCTTACTGCATGACCGTTGGGTATTGGCGGTATCGGGTACGCATGGCAAGACAACAACATCGAGCATGCTGGCTTGGGTCTTAGAGGACTGTGGCTATGCACCAGGCTTTTTAGTTGGTGGTGTGTTGGGTAACTTTGGTATTTCTGCTCGTCTTGGTGAAAGCATGTTCTTCGTGGTAGAAGCCGACGAATACGACAGTGCTTTTTTTGATAAACGATCTAAGTTCGTCCATTACCACCCAAGAACCTTGGTGATGAATAACCTAGAGTTCGATCATGCGGACATCTTCGATGATCTTGAGGCAATTAAACGTCAGTTTCATCACTTAGTGCGCACTGTGCCAAGCAATGGCCGTATTTTCTCACCTAAGCAAGATACGGCTATTCAAGACGTTCTATCTCGTGGCTGTTGGAGTGAGACTGAATCGAGTGGTGAACTCGGTGATTGGGATGCGAAGAAGCTGGTTAAAGACGGCTCTAAATTTGAGGTTTACTTCCAAGGCGAATGCGTTGGAACTGTCGACTGGGATTTGGTTGGCGACCATAACGTCAATAATGCTTTGATGGCGATTGCAGCTGCGCGACATGTAGGGGTGACACCTGATTTAGCGTGTGAATCGTTGGCGAAGTTCATCAACACCAAACGTCGTCTAGAGTTTAAAGGCGAAGTGGCAGGCGTTTCTGTCTATGACGATTTTGCACATCACCCAACGGCAATTGAACTTACGCTGGGCGGCTTACGTAATAAGGTCGACACGAAGAAAATCATTGCCGTGCTAGAGCCTCGTTCTGCCACCATGAAACGTGGTGTGCATAAAGAAACCCTGGCTGATTCGTTGAAGCAAGCGGATTCTACCTACTTATTCCAACCGGAAAACATTGATTGGTCGGTACAAGATGTTGCGGACGCTTGTCACCAACCGGCACACGTGAGTGGTGACATGGATGCATTCGTTGCTAAAATTGTCTCAGAGGCACAAGCGGGTGACCAAATCTTGGTAATGAGTAATGGCGGTTTTGGTGGTATTCACCAAAAACTGTTGGATGGGTTGGCACTCAAAGGCTAATGGCGTTCACGACCTTATAATTTGAAGTAATTGAGAACATGACAAAACACGATAAAGCGATAACTCTTGCTTTTACTGGCGCATCCGGTGCGCCTTATGGCTTGCGTTTACTTGAATGCCTTTTGGCGGCCGATTATCAGGTCTACTTGCTGATTTCATCGGCAGCAAGAGTGGTATTGGCGACCGAGCATGAACTCAAGCTACCTGCTGGGCCGGATGCGGCGAAACAAGCTTTGGTTAAACATCTTGGGTGTGACCCCGAAAAGCTGGTGGTGTGTGGCAAAGATGACTGGTTCTCGCCGGTTGCCTCTGGATCAGCAGCGCCGAAGCAGATGGTGGTGTGTCCATGTTCTGCAGGAAGCTTGGCTTCAATTGCACATGGCTTGTCGGATAACTTGATTGAGCGAGCGGCAGATGTGGTCATGAAAGAGCGAGGCCAATTGTTGTTGGTGGTTCGTGAGACGCCATTTTCGACGCTTCATTTAGAGAACATGCACAAACTCTCAACCATGGGCGTGACGATCATGCCTGCGGCTCCGGGTTTTTATCACCAACCTAAGTCGATCGAAGATCTGGTCGATTTTATGGTGGCGCGTATTTTGGATCATCTTGGTATTGAGCAAGGTTTAGTGCCACGTTGGGGTTACGATCAACGTAATTGATCCAAACTTGATAGCTTATTGTTAAAATTCGAATTACAATTCTGAACACTCATCGGGGAGCGAACCATTCAAATAATGAATGCGAGCTGAGATCAAGCATACGCTTGGGACCCGTAAACCTGAACCAGATAATGCTGGCGTAGGAATTGAGTTAGGAACAACCTCTACCGTTCTCCTCCCTCAAACCTGTGCCGCTCAGACCATGGAGAGCGTCCAGTGAAAATCACATTAACTACCCTTGCTGTAACTACAGCGATCTCTTTTTCTGCCTTCGCTGCAGACAACACTTTGACTGTATATACCTATGACTCTTTTGCTGCGGATTGGGGCCCTCGTCCTGCCGTTGAAAAAGCATTTGAAGAGAAGTGTGGTTGTGATGTGAACTTTGTCGCGCTCGAAGATGGCGTGTCTATTCTTAACCGTTTGCGTCTTGAAGGCGGTAACAGCAAAGCTGACATCGTGTTAGGTCTAGACAACAACCTAATGGCTGAAGCGAAAGCAACGGGTTTATTGGCTGAGCACAACGTTGATACTTCATCAGTAACACTGCCTAATGGTTGGGATGACAGCACCTTTGTACCTTATGACTTTGGTTACTTTGCCTTTGTATATAACACAGAGAAACTCGCAAACCCGCCTAAAAGCCTAAAAGAGTTGGTTGAGCAGCGTGATGATCTGAAGGTTATCTACCAAGATCCACGTACTTCAACACCTGGACAAGGCATGATGTTATGGATGAAATCTGTTTACGGTGATGAAGCAACGGCAGCTTGGAAGAAGCTAGCTCAGAAAACCGTTACGGTAACCAAAGGTTGGTCTGAAGCTTACTCTATGTTCCTAGAAGGTGAGTCTGACTTGGTTCTGTCTTACACAACGTCTCCGGCTTACCATATCATTGCAGAGAGCGATTCTAAGTACGCAGCAGCGAGCTTCGAAGAAGGGCATTACACTCAAGTTGAAGTGGCCGCTAAGGTTAAAGGCAGTAACAACGAAAAGCTTGCTGATGAGTTTATGGCCTTTATCCTAAGTGATGAATTCCAATCGGCGATGCCTACAGGTAACTGGATGTATCCAGTAACGGGTGTCGAGCTACCAAAAGGTTTTGAGCAGTTAACTGTACCGCAGAAGGCGCTGAGCTTTAGCTCTGAAGAGATCGCCGAGAAGCGCAAGCCTTGGATTCGTGAATGGCAGAGTGCACTTACTTTCTAACGTACTTTTAAAAATTAGCTTTCTGTATTTAAAGGTTCATTCGACATCAATTGAGTGAGCCATTTACGGTAAAAATCAATCTATGATAAAGAAAACACCTAAGGTCGGGATCTGGGTTGCGATACTCATTACCGCCTTCGTGGTTTCAGCAGTTGGGGCATTGCTTAGCAATGCCCCTTCTCTTGATATCAGCCAAGTATGGTCAGATCCTTACTATTGGCATGTAACGAAATTCAGCTTTTATCAAGCGACATTCTCAACAGTGCTGAGTGTTGGTTTTGCTATACCTATTGCGCATGTTTTGTGTCGTAGACAATTTTTTGGACGAGCCTTGTTATTAAGGTTGTTCGCGTCGACCTTGGTTCTGCCTGTGTTGGTCGGAGTATTTGGCTTGCTGGCGATTTACGGCAACAGTGGTTGGTTAGCTAAGTTCTTGGCGAACTTCGACATTGAGCTACCATTCTCGATTTATGGCTTGAATGGTATTTTGTTGGCGCACGTTTTCTTCAACCTGCCTTATGCCAGCCGTTTACTTCTGCAAGCGTTAGATACCGTGCCTGCCGAGCAGCATAAACTCTGTGCTCACTTAGGCATGAGCCATTGGAATAAATTTAAATGGGTTGAATGGCCGAGGCTAAGACAGCAATTGCCTCATGTGTGTGGCTTAGTCTTCATGTTGTGTTTCACCAGCTTTGCTACCGTGATGGCGTTGGGTGGTGGTCCGAAATCAACCACCATTGAGCTAGCCATCTATCAAGCAATCAAATTCGACTTTGACCTGCAAGCTGGCGCGTTGCTCGCGATATGGCAAATGCTGTTGTGTGGCGTATTAGCTGTGAGTATTCAGCGTTTGTCTAAGCCTATATCTGTGACGGCTAGTCAGCTGTCGGAAGAGAAGTATTTGGTCAAGGACAGCTGGTGGTCAAAAGCTTGGGATAGCTTTTGGATCATCATAGTCTCAATGCTGGTATTGCCGCCCTTAGCGATGGTTATTTTAAGTGGTATTAACTCTCAGGCGCTCACTGTACTGAGCAGCGAGCCATTTTGGGCTGCGTTAATGACCTCGGTTCGTGTTGCTGCCCTCGCAAGTATCATCGCTGTTGGTATTGGTATCACGATCCTTCTAACCAGTCGCGCATGGCGTTTGCAGAACAAGAACTTTAGAGCGGATAAGATTGAGCTGATTGGCACTATTATTTTGGTGACACCGGGCTTGGTGATTAGTACTGGCCTCTTCTTATTGCTACGTTCATTTACCGATGTGTTCAGCTTAGCTTTCTTTATTGTGATTGCCGTAAACAGTTTGATGGCGCTGCCTTACGTAATTAAAACCTTAGCTCAACCTATGCTGCATTTGTCTCAGCAGTACCAGTATGTGTGTGCAAGCTTAGGAATGACAGGGTTCACTCGCTTTAGGTTGGTGGAGTGGCGCGCATTACGTAAACCTATGGCACAAGCATTCTCAATCAGCTTTATGCTGGCGATGGGCGACTTAAGTGCGATTGCCTTGTTTGGTAGCCAAGATTTTAGAACTCTGCCTTTGTATCTATTCCAATTGTTAGGCAGCTATCAAATGGAAGCGGCGGCTGTGGTGTCAGTGAGTTTACTGTTGTTGAGTGTGGGCAGTTTTAGCCTGATTGAATTTTTGTTTACTCGAAGCTCAAAGCTAAAGAGTTAAGGAACCGATGATGTTAGTGATGAAAGATGTGGATTACCACTATCACCAAGAGTTGTTTAGTTTTGATTTCCAAGCCGAGCAGGGTGATATTGTTGCTCTGATGGGGCCAAGTGGTGCGGGTAAATCAACGCTACTCGCATTGGTTGCTGGGTTTATCGAGCCTACATCGGGTGAGATCTCAGTGGCTGGCCAGTCGCTTATTGGCAAAGAAGCACATCAGCGCCCATTGGCGATGTTGTTCCAAGAACACAACCTATTTTCTCACCTCACGGTGCGTGAAAATATTGGATTAGGCTTACATCCAGGGTTAAAGCTTACCGTAACCCAAAAGCAATCTGTGGAACAAGCCGCAGCACAAGTGGGTGTTGCTGAGTATTTGGATAGATTGCCTGAGCACTTATCAGGCGGTCAACGCCAGCGTGTCGCACTAGCGCGTTGTTTTGTTCAACCACACGACATTTGGCTGCTTGATGAACCTTTTTCTGCGCTTGACCCTGTGCTGCGGGAAGAGATGCTGAGCTTGGTAAAGCGATTAGCGGCAGAGCGCAATATTACCGTCTTGATGGTGACACACCATTTAGGAGATGCACGCAGCATTGCAAATAAGTTTGTTTTTGTGGCGCTAGGTAAGGTTTTGGTTGAAGACTCGATAGAGGTACTGACGGCGGAGCATCCACAGCCAGAATTAAGCTCATTTGTTAAAGCGGGTGAGTGACGATTCATCACTTTTGTTGGATATCTTTAATATTGAGTACGTAGAAAACAAAAAGACCTAGCATGCGCTAGGTCTTTTATTCACTCTATAAGTAAAGCGAGATAACGATTAGTCTTCTAGCTTTAGCTCTTTTAAGATTTGGAAAATTTCACGAGAAGACTTTGCAGGCTTGTTCGCAGATTTCTCTTTGTTAGCCTGGCGAGCTAGCTGACGAAGACGCTGACGGTCTGCTTCAGGGTACATTTCCATGACTTCTGAAATAGCCGCATCACCTTCAGCAACAACACGATCACGCAGTTGCTCAAGCTTATGTAGCTCAGCTGTTGCTTGTGAGTGTTTGTTGCGTACTTTATCCAAAGCCGCTTGAATTGGCTCAGGATCGACATTGCGCATTACTTTACCAATGTATTGAAGTTGACGACGCTTCGCTTCATTTTTAAAGCGTTGTGCATCTTTAATCGCTTGTGCCAAATCTTCAGACAGCGGAAATTTGTCTAATACAGAAGGCTTTAGACCAACAAGCTCTTCTCCCAGCTTTTGCAGGGCATCCATGTCCGTTTTCATTTCTGTCTTACTTACCCAGATGATTTCTTCTTCTGGTTCCCATGGGGCTTTTTGGTTTTTGCGAGCCATCTTTTCTGCCTATGTCACTATCTCAAACGAATATATTGCCTATTTTAGCAAGAATCTTGGGGAGAAAGCGAAATTCTTGTTATCCTACGTAATATTGACCTAAAAAATTAGAATAGATATGGATGTAAAACAGCAAGTCGCCCAGCAAAGAGTTGAGCTAGAAGCCGCAGTAGCTAAAGCGTTGGATATGGCATCAGTGAGTGCAGACGCAGCTGAGGTCGCTATTACTAAGTCAACGGGTTTAAGTGTTTCAACACGTATGTGTGAAGTGGAAAACGTTGAATTTAATAGTGATGGTGCGCTAGGTATTACTGTTTATCGCGGCCAGAAAAAAGGCAGCGCATCTACATCTGATCTGAGTGAAAAGGCCATTGCTCAAACAGTAGCGGCTGCGCTTGATATCGCTCAGTACACTTCTGAAGACCCATTTGCAGGTCCTGCAGCAAAAGAATACATGGTAAGAGAAATTCCAGATTTGGATCTTTTCCACCCTGATGAACCAAACCCTGATTATGCTGCTGAGATTGCGATTGCTGCTGAGAAGCAAGCGTTAGCTTATAGCGATAAGATTAAGCAGAGTGATGGCGCAAGCTACGACAGCCATTATGGCGTTAAGGTTTATGGTAACAGCCATGGCTTACTAGCAAGCTACGCTTCAAGTCGCCATAGCACGAGCTGCTGTGTGATTGGAGAAGGCGCTAACGGTGAAATGGAACGAGACTACAGCTACACCGTTGCACGTCACCGTGATGAGCTATGGACGCCTGAGCGCGTAGGTCAAGAAGCAGCAGAAAAGACCATTAGCCGTTTGGATGCGAAAAAGCTACCAACAGGCCAATACCCAATTATGTTTGCTAACGATGTAGCTACTGGCCTGATCGGTCACCTTGTGATGGCGATCAGTGGCGGTAACCTTTACCGCAAGTCGTCATTCCTATTGGATCATCTAGGTCAGAAAATCCTACCGGACTGGTTTAATATTTCTGAGCGACCACATATCCTGCGAGGTTTGGCTTCAAGCCCGTTTGATAGCGAAGGTGTGTTCACTCAAGATCGTGAAATCATCACTGACGGTGTGCTAGCTACTTACTTACTAACGAGCTATGCCGCACGTAAAATGGACATGACACCAACAGGCCATGCGGGTGGTATTCATAACTGGTTTGTTAAATCGACCGGCCAAAACTTTGAGCAGATGCTAAAAGAGTTAGGGACTGGCTTCCTAGTCACTGAAGTGATGGGCCAAGGCGTAAACACCGTAACGGGTGATTATTCACGTGGCGCTGCAGGTTTCTGGGTTGAGAACGGAGAGATCCAATACCCAGTATCGGAAGTGACGATTGCGGGTAACCTAAAAGACATGTTTACTCAGATTGTTGCAGTCGGCAACGACGTAGAAACACGTTCTCAGATTCAAACGGGTTCTATCTTGCTTGAGTCAATGAAAGTCGCAGGTGAGTAATTCAATTAACACTAATTGATGAATTAAAAAAGGGAGCCAATGGCTCCCTTTTTGTTTTCTGTATGTCGCCAAAAATTGGCTAGCTGCTTCTGCTAACTAGATCAGTATGGTGGCTAAGCCTAAGAACACAGATAGGCCAATAACATCGGTTACGGTGGTCAGTGCCATACCGCCAGCAAGGGCTGGATCGATATTCATTTTCTTCAGCATCACCGGGATGGTTACACCGGCAATACCAGCCACTATCAAGTTGGTCATCATCGCTGCTGAGATGATGCCTCCCAGTATCCAGTTACCTTTCCAAGCGACCACGATACCGCCAATGATAACGGCCCATAACACGCCGTTTAGGAAGCCGATGGCTGCCTCTTTAAGTAGTAGTTCACGTTTGTTACTGTCACCGATATGACCGAGTGCCAAGCCACGAATCACCAGAGCAACGGTTTGGTTACCGGCAACCCCGCCCATTGAAGGCACGATAGTCATCAGAACCGCAATCGCTGCCATTTGGTCGAGCGTTGCTTCAAACATATTCGATACCGATGCTGCAGCAAGTGCCGCGAGTACGTTAGCACCAAGCCACACACTACGACGACGAGCGGATTTTACGACTGGTGCGAAGGTATCTTCGTCATCGTCCATACCCGCCATACTCATCATTGAGTGTTCAGCATCTTCACGGATAACATCAACCACGTCATCGATGGTGATACGACCAACAAGGTGTTGATTGCTATCGACTACTGGCGCTGAAACCCAATTACGACGTTCGAACAGGCTCGCAATATCTGAAGCGCTGGTTTCAACCGCGATCGCTTCGTCGGCATCCTCCATCACTTCGGAAACTGCCACATCAGGCTGAGTCGTTACTAGTGTGGTAAGCGATAGGTTACCGATAAGACGTTCTTCTTCATCAATAACATACAGAGCGTCAGTTGCATCGGGCAGTTCGCCACGCATACGCATGTAACGCAGTACGACCTCAACATCGACATCACCACGGATCGTGATTACGTCGGTGTTCATTAACGCACCCGCTGAATCTTCTGGGTACGATAGTGCGGTTTCAACTAAAGCACGATCAACGGAGTCCATTTGAGAAAGGACTTCGCGAGAAACATCGTCAGGCAGGCTTCGAAGTACGTACGCGACGTCATCGGTTTCCATACCTTCGGTTGCTTCTGCCAAGGTCTCTGGTGCCATTTTTGACACAAGAGCATCTTTGACATCTTCGTTTAGCTCATCAAGAATTTCACCGTAGTCTTCAGGATCGGTGAGTTGCCAGAGTACATCACGACTTTTGCGAGGGGAGGCTTCTAAAAGGTGTGCAATATCTTCAGGTTCCATATCCTGAAGTTGTCGGCGTACGTGAACAAATCGGCCGTTTTCTAGGGCTTCGCTGACTTCTTGGAGGGTTTGGTGAGCTTGGTCGAATTCTAATTGCTCTGCCATATTTTCCTCCTATCTCATTATTCTAACAATACTTGGAATAGTAACTTAATTCTGGGGCTTATTTAAATCATTAACTTAGGTAGAACTAAGAATTAATATTGGTTGATGCGTGGTTTGAGTTCTAGATGTTGTGAGTGAAGCGTTTTTGCTACTCGCCTTCATCAAACCGGTCTTCAATTAGGTGACAAACGGCATCAAGCGCTTGTTGTGAATCGGTGCCTGCGGCTTGGATGGTGATGTGTTGCCCTTGCGCCGACTCCAGCATAAGTAGCCCCATTACACTGTCTGCTGTTGCTGTTTTATCTTCTTCACTATGGATGGTGATGGTTGCATCAAAGCTTTGTGCAAGCTCAACCAATTTTACGGCTGCTCTAGCGTGAAGACCCAAGCGATTTTGGATCAGTACAGTTCGAGTTAATTCCATGGTTAGCCCTGTTGGTGCTTCTCTAGGGAGGCGTGTCTGATTTGAACTTGATGGCCAAGTTGTTCGAAGTATTCACCAATTTTCTGAGTTAGGTAAACCGAGCGGTGTTTACCGCCAGTACAACCAATCGCGACCGTTAGATAGCTGCGATTATTCTTCTCTAACATTGGCAACCACTGCTCAACAAAGCCTTGAATTTGCTGCTTGAGTTCAAGAACTTCTGAGTGTTTTTCAAGAAAAGAGTGAATGGGTGCATCAAGACCCGTTAATGGTCGTAGTGCGGGTTCCCAGTGAGGATTCGGCAAAAAGCGAACATCAAACACATAGTCAGCATCACTTGGTAGTCCGTATTTGAAACCGAAAGATTGAAAGACAATGATCAGCTCTTGCTTCTCTTTGCCTTCAACTTTAAATCGAACCTTTTCGCTCAATTCGTAGAGGTTGCAGTTACTGCTGTCAATCACAATGCTGGCTTGCTCTGCGAGAGGTGTTAGGAGTGTCTTTTCTAAATCAATCGCTTGCTCAAGAGATAACTTTTCCTGACCGATCGATAAAGGGTGGATTCTGCGTGTTTCGCTGTAGCGCTTGAGTAACGTCTGCTTGCTTGCATCGAGGAACAAGACGTTCACATCAATGTTGGTTGCAGACTCTAGCTGCTCTAGCATTTCTGTTACTAGCTGAGGCTCTTTCGGAAGGTTACGAATATCAATACTAACAGCAACGTTTTGATTGATCTCACGTACCGACTCGACGAAGTCGTTGAGCAAGTTTACTGGAAGGTTATCGACACAGTAATACCCCAAGTCTTCAAGGACTCGTAGCGCAACACTTTTACCGGCCCCAGATTGGCCACTAACAACGATTAACCGCATGTTATTGCTCGCAAGTTGGCACTTGAATCATGATGTCGTAAAGCTCTTGATCGCTTTGAGCATTACGCAACTGTTTAAGAGTTTGCTTGTCGTTAAGTCGTTCTGCCATACAAGAAAGGGTTTTTAGATGCTCCTTGCACTGTTCACTTGGAACAAGCAGGGCAAATAATAGGTCGACAGGACGATTATCAATCGCATCAAATTCGATGGGATCTTGGCATTGCAGTAATACAGCAATCGCTTTATCACTGACATTCATACGAGCATGGGGAATAGCAATGCCATTACCAATACCTGTACTGCCCATTTTCTCACGGCTCAACATGCACTCAAACAGTTCTGTTGAATCTTGACCACAGCTTTCTGCTGCGATCTGACTGATGAGCTCAAGGGCTCTTTTTTTGCTTGTGCATTGGACTGCACTTTTGGTGCAGTCCAATGAAAGTACTTCGCTTAATTGCATGTTAGTGACTACTTAGCTTTTCTTTGTGCTTGTTGAGTTGGCGGACGAGTTTATCAACCAACGAATCAATCGCGGCATACATGCTTTCATCTGTTGCTGTCGCATGGATTTCCCCCTGATTTATATGCAGGGTAGCTTCTGCGATTTGATTGATTTTCTCAACTTTTAAAACAACCTGAACGCTATTGATATGATCAAAGAAGCGCTCAAGTTTGTCGAATTTGGTGTGAACATAGTCTTGCATTGAATCGGTAAGATCAACGTGATGGCCTTGAATATTGATTTGCATAGACTTTCCTTTTCAGTTGGTTGCCTGATCATAGTTGCTAAGTAACTAGCGACTAAATGAGCTTATAGCAGGCGTTTACGCTGACTCGATGGAGCAATGCCCAGAGACTCACGGTATTTCGCTATGGTACGTCTAGCTACCTGAATTCCTTGGTCAGCCAGTAAAGCAGCAATCTTACTATCACTTAGAGGCTTCGCGGTGTTTTCCGCTGCGACAAGCTTCTTAATGAGTGCGCGAATTGCTGTAGATGAACATTCACCGCCATTGTCAGTGCTGACATGGCTTGAGAAAAAGTATTTGAGTTCGAAGATTCCACGTGGTGTGTGCATGAATTTTTGAGTCGTCACACGAGAGATCGTGGATTCGTGCATATCAACAGCTAACGCAACATCATTCAGAACCATTGGCTTCATCGCTTCTTCGCCATGTTCGAAGAAATCACGTTGATGTTCAACAATGCATCGCGCAACTTTGAGTAGCGTCTCATTTCGACTCTCTAGGCTTTTAATTAGCCACTTTGCTTCTTGCAAATTTGAGCGGATGTATTGATTGTCGGCGCTGTTGCCTTTACTACCCAGATCAGCGTACTGCTGATTTACTTTCAGTTTAGGCACGCTATCAGGGTTAATGGTCACTAACCATTTGCCAAGGTCTTTGAAGACAGATACATCCGGGACCACATACTCAGTTTCATCCGGAGTAATCTTACTGCCAGGGCGAGGGTCCAGCTGTTGAATAAGCTGCAAAACTTCACGTAGTTCTGCTTCTTTCAACTTGGTTTCTTTGATAACCAATTTGTAATCACGGTTACCAAGTTGGTCAATATGGCTAGTAAGTACTAACTTAGCTTCGTTGAGCCAAGGCGTATCTTGAGGGAAGGTTGCCAGTTGCAGTAATAAGCAATCTTGCAGATTGACTGAACCGACACCTAGCGGGTCAAACTGTTGAATTCGTTTACGTACGGCTTCAATTTCATCAAGCTCGATCTCTTCATTGTCGAAGTTTTCAAGGATGTCTTCACAAGTTACAGTGAGGTAGCCATAGTCATCGATGGCATCAATCAACGCAAAAGCGATGCTTCGGTCGGTGTCAGTGAATGGTGTTAGATCGAGTTGCCAAAGTAGGTAATCGTGCAGGCTTTGAGTGGTTTCACCTTGGTAAACAGGCATGTCGTCATCAACTGCAATACCTGTATTACCGGTGTTTGCGCTGTAGACGTCTTCCCAAGTTGTGTCGATTTCTAGTTCGTTGCCAATCTCTGATTTTTCGATTAAGTCTGAACTATCAGGTAAGTCTTGCTCTGTGGCTTCAACGGTTTCTTTTTCGTCACTGCTAGGTTTTTCTTCCGATGTTGGCGTGTCTTCATTGCCTTCTTCGACATCGAGTAGTGGGTTAGATTCAAGTGCTTCTTGAATCTCTTGTTGCAAATCTAAAGTAGACAATTGCAACAAACGAATCGCTTGCTGCAATTGAGGAGTCATTGCTAACTGTTGGCCTAGCTTAAGTTGTAATGAGGGTTTCATTCAGTGTGACTTACCTAGTTATTATTCTTAGAACTCTCGATACTCTCTATATAATCATAGACGGAATTGTTCGCCTAGATAAACTTGTTTAACTTGTTCGTTATTGAGAACATCTTCAGGAGTACCTTCAGCGATTAGGTGTCCTTGGCTTACGATGTAAGCTTTTTCACATACGTCTAGTGTTTCACGAACGTTGTGGTCGGTAATCAAAACGCCCAAGCCACGATCGCGTAGGTGAACAATGATTTTTTTGATATCGATAACCGAGATCGGGTCAACACCAGCGAACGGTTCATCCAGAAGAATGAACTGCGGGTTTGCTGCTAGTGCGCGAGCAATCTCAACACGACGACGCTCACCACCCGACAGAGCCATACCATTACTGGTACGGATATGTTGGATGTGGAATTCTTCAAGCAGGTCTTCCAACTTATCTTGACGCTGTTCATTGGTCATCTCATCACGGGTTTGTAATACCGCCATGATGTTGTTCTCAACTGACAACTTACGGAAAATCGATGCTTCTTGTGGCAGATAACCGATACCAAGACGAGAGCGACTGTGCATTGGCAAGATACTGATGTCTCGGTCATCAATGCTGATGGTGCCCTCATCACGCGCAACCAGACCAACAATCATATAGAAAGACGTGGTTTTACCTGCACCGTTAGGCCCAAGCAGACCAACGATCTGGCCTGACTCTACCTGCAAGCTTACATCGGTAACAACTTTGCGCTTGCTGTAGGTTTTCGCTAGGTTTTTTGCTTTAAGAACAGCCATCGTTACTTATTCACTTCCGTTGGTTGTAAAACCGTTGACACTCGTTTGTTTTCACCACTGTCAGCGACTAATTTCTGAGAACCGATCTGGTAAGTGATCTTAGAGCCGCGAATGATACTGCCGTCTTGAGATAGCATCGCATTCTTGGTCATGATCAGTTTGTCGGCAACAAGCTGGTAATGCAGGTCGTCAGCTTCACCGTAGAGTGTCTTACCATCGTCAGTAAGCTGAGAGAAGGTTGCTGGCTTACCGAAGCCTTGAATTTCTTCAATCTCGCCGTTTACGGCGTTGCGGGTAACAATAACCTTATCGGCATTGATATTGATGCTGCCTTGTTTAAGGTTTACATCACCAAGAAAGGTTACTTGATTACTTTTCATATCCAATTGCTGGCTGTCTGAGTCAATGTAGACAGGTTGCTCGCTATCCGAAGAAAGGGCATAGACATTTGGTGCCGCAAGGGTCAAAGCGAATAAACTAAGGTGTAAGAGTTTCATATCTACCTTGAACAGAATTAAAGAGGGTTGCATTGTTGGTACCGAAGTTACCTTTCATTGCTTGTCCCTCAGTTTCAAAAAATGTACCGATCATATGGACCGGAGTCTCTGAATAAAAATCTCGGCTAGGCAGCTCAACAACCATTTTATCTGTAGTCATTGTATCGAAGCTGGCTTCTGGCAATAGGTTCTTTGCCACGACGTTGTCATAAAAAGTGACAACTTGATTCTCATCCATAATCGCGCGATCAGCGGTGACTTGCCATTCAATCGTGTGTCCTTCTCGGAATACCGAAAGAACCGGGTTTTGAAAGTGCGTATCGCCAACCACTGAGTAATGTTCTAAATACGTCGATTCAACCTGATAGCTACGAATACCGCTTTCGTCATAGCTAATGTTGTTTAGGCTTTTGCCACTAAACGCGGGCAGCTCCAAATTTGGAGCTACTTGTATCGTTGATGTTTGCTCTTTGTCGTACAGATAATAGGTCGACCAAGAGGCAATAAATATTAGTATTAAATAGATAATACGAGTAAAACTCATATGCTTAAACCTTTATGCACGTCGAGTTCATTTCTTGCTTGTAAAATAAGGTCGCAAACTTCACGTACCGCACCATGACCACCGTTAATGGTTGTCACGTAGTTTGCTCGCTTTGCAAGTAGCGGGTGACCATCTGCTACACAGACCTTCAAGCCAACTTTTTCCATCACAGGCCAGTCGATCAGATCGTCGCCGATGTAACCTGTGTTTTCAGGATTTACAGAAAGCTTATCGCAAATATCCTGGTATGCCTTAACTTTATCGTCTTGGCCTTGATAAATCAGCTTGATGCCTAGAGCAGTCATTCGATTCTCAACAATTTGAGATTTACGACCAGTGATGATCGCGATTTCAATACCCGCGTTCATCAGTGATTTAATGCCGTAACCGTCACGAGTGTGAAAGGTCTTCAGCTCTTCACCGTTGTTGCCCATGTAGATGCGACCATCAGAGAATACACCATCGACATCGCAAATTAGTAGTTTGATCTCTTTTGCTACTGCGAATACATCAGCATCTACTGTGCCGTATAAGGTTTCGACTGTCTGTGTCATTACATTACTCCTGCTTTCAGTAAGTCATGCATGTTTAAGGCTCCAACCAGCTTACCTTCATGGCACAACATCAGGCCATTGATGCTTTTAGCTTGCATCAAGTTTAATCCCTCTACTGCGAGCATGTTTGGTTCTGCTACAGTTGGGTTAAGTGTCATTACGTCGCCGATCTGCGTGTTATGAATATCAACGCGCTTGTCTAGGATTCGGCGTAAATCACCATCGGTAAAAATACCGGCCATTTGGCCATCTTCACCAACGATGGCTGTCATGCCCAAGCCTTTTTGAGATATCTCTAACAGAGCATCTCGTACTAGCGCATTTGGTGCAACAACAGGGAGTGCATCTCCTGTGTGCATGATGTCGTCTAGTTTTAACAGCAGTTGACGACCTAAAGCGCCACCTGGATGAGACAATGCAAAGTCTTGAGCGGTAAAGCCTCGAGCCTGCAAAAGTGCAACGGCTAATGCATCACCCATAACCAAAGTCGCCGTGGTACTGGTTGTTGGTGCTAAGCCCAGTGGACACGCTTCTTCCGGTACTGAAATTTGTAAATGGATATCAGACAAGGTCGCCATGTTTGATGCTGGCTTACCTGTCATGCTGATGATCTTGATGTTCAGACGCTTTAATACAGGGAATAGGCTGAGGATTTCTCCCGATTCGCCTGAGTTGGATATTGCGATCACAATATCGCCAGGTTCGATCATGCCTAAGTCGCCATGCGCTGCTTCTCCTGGGTGCACAAAGAAAGCAGATGTCCCGGTACTTGCTAACGTTGCTGCTATTTTGTTGCCAATGTGGCCTGATTTACCCATGCCCATCACAACGACTTTGCCTTTGTTGTTCAGGATAAGGTCGCAAGCTTTACAAAAATCATCATTAAAATATTGGTCTAATTGAGTGAGACCTGCAACTTCGGTTTCCAAAACTTGTTTTGCAACGCTGCGGTAATCAAATGGCTGAGACATCAAATACTCCAAGTACGGGAAGTTAAATCAACAATTAAGCCGACATGTTCATTAGTAGGTAACTTTGGTAGGCCACAAACGTGATAATTAACACGCCGCCTTCAATACGATTCACGCTACGAGATTTTCCTAGTGCCATAACAACAAGCAGTAGCGATACGCCTAGCATTACCCAGAAGTCTCGACCCATAGCGAACTCGCTCAAGATCGAAGGGTTTAGGATGCCCGGGATACCCATAACAGCAAGGATGTTGAATACGTTTGAGCCAATGATATTACCCACGGCCATATCATCTTCACCCTTCATAACACCAGCAAGTGATGCGGCAAGCTCAGGCAGACTAGTACCTACGGCAATGATAGTTAGACCTATGACAAGATCGCTCATGCCAAAATATTTCGCGATGATTACCGCATTATCTACCAGCATATCAGCAGCCAAAGGCAGGATGATCAGGCCAATCACGACCCACATTGCGGCTTTAGGGTTGCTTACACCCTCTGGGATTTCTGATTCTTGTTCATCAAGGAAAGCATCGCCGTTCTTTTTCTCGCTGCGGCTGATTTGCAACATAGCAAACAAAAACGCGGCAAAAAGAACAAACAACAACACGCCTTCATAGAAGCCTAAATGGTTATCCCACAGTAGGGCGCCCGCTAGTAGAGTAACACCGATCATTAATGGTAGTTCACGACGAATCACGCCTGAGCTAATAGATAATGGCTTAATTAGTGCTGTAATACCTAAAATCAGCGCGATGTTGGCGATGTTTGAACCTAAAACGTTACCAACGGCTGTATCTGTTTTGCCATCAAGGGCTGCTGTTGCAGAAACCATCATTTCAGGAGCCGAAGACCCCATTGCTAAGATCGTCATACCGATAACTAGTGGTGAAATACCGAAGTTGCGAGCAAGAGCTGCGGCACCGTAAACCAGCTTATCTGCACTCCACACCAAAAAACCTAGACCGATAATAAGAAACGCAATCGCTTCAAGCATGATGATTCCTAAAAAATTAATAAAAACGGAGAATTAACCGCTAATTTTGACCTGTTGCTAGATAAAAGGGAAGTCACTCGGCAAATTAATTACCAGTTAGCTGGCAAGAAAGAGAGCTCAATAGATAATTTTCTAATGCTTTCAAATTCCTGCATAGATTCCTGTTTAATATGAATTAATTGAACAGTGCTTTTAATTCTAAAGTAGACTCATTATTATTGCAGCCATAATTGGCGTTTTTTAAAGCAAGGAAACAACAAAAATATGTTGAACACTGAGCTTGTGAAAGTTAAGAACCTCAGCTTTTCACGCGGTGATCGCGTTATCTTTGATGATATAAGTTTAGAGGTTCCTCAAGGTAAGATAACCGCAATTATGGGGCCGTCAGGGATTGGTAAAACGACCTTGTTGCGTTTGATTGGCGGACAGTTGCCGCCAGATGGAGGCGAAGTCTGGTTTGATGGCGACAACATCCCTGCATTATCACGTCGAAAGCTTTATCAAGCACGTAAGAAAATGAGCATGCTATTCCAATCGGGTGCGCTTTTTACGGATCTCAATGTGTTTGATAATGTGGCGTTTCCTCTGCGAGAGCACACTGAACTGAATGAAAAATTCATTCGTACCATCGTATTACTTAAGCTTGAGGCGGTAGGGTTACGAGGGGCAGCACAGTTAATGCCAAGTGAATTGTCTGGCGGTATGGCGAGACGAGCGGCGTTGGCACGTGCGATTGCCTTAGATCCAGAGCTCATCATGTACGATGAACCGTTTGTTGGCCAAGACCCAATCACCATGGGTGTTTTGGTTGAGCTTATTCGTAACCTCAATCAAGCGTTGGGCTTAACCTCGATTGTCGTTTCTCACGATGTTCCAGAAGTAATGAGTATTGCGGATTGGGTTTACCTCATGGCAGATAGCAAAATCATTGCTGCGGGAACGCCTGAAGAGTTGTACAACAACGACGATCCGAGAGTGCAGCAATTCTTACAAGGTGAAGCGGATGGTCCGGTGCCGTTTAGATTCCCTGCGCAAAGTCTAGAAAAGGATTTGTTTTAATATGATAGCTAAAACTATTGCGGGTGTCGGTAGACGTACACTTGCGATTTGCGAGTCATTTGGTCGAGCAAGCCTGATGTTATTCGGGGCGTTGTTTGGCATCCCGAGACTAAAAAACTTCCCTTTATTAGTAAAACAACTTTATAGCGTTGGCGTTCAGTCATTGGCTATTATTTTAGTTTCGGGTCTGTTCATTGGCATGGTACTCAGCCTGCAAGGTTATGTCGTGTTAATCGACTACGGCGCAGAGGGGAACCTTGGTCAGATGGTCGCTCTTTCTCTGTTACGAGAGCTCGGTCCTGTAGTGACAGCGCTGCTGTTTGCAGGTCGCGCAGGTTCTGCGTTAACGGCTGAGATTGGCTTGATGAAGGCTACAGAGCAGATCTCCAGCCTTGAGATGATGGCCGTTGACCCTCTTAAACGCATTATTGCACCACGACTTTGGGCCGGGCTTATCTCAATGCCATTGCTTGCTATGATCTTTATGGCGGTAGGCATTTGGGGCGGTCAGTTAGTGGGTGTTGATTGGAAAGGCATTGACCACGGTAGTTTCTGGTCTGCGATGCAGTCTTCTGTTGAGCTAGGTCGAGATATTGGTAACAGCATGATCAAGTGTATGGTCTTCGCTATCACCGTAACTTGGATCGCACTTTTCAATGGTTACGATGCGGTACCGACCTCAGAAGGTATCAGTCAGGCAACCACACGCACAGTAGTGCACTCTTCTCTAGCGGTATTAGGGCTAGATTTTGTTCTTACCGCATTGATGTTTGGGAATTAATCATGCAACAAACTCGAAAATTAGAATTATGGGTCGGCACCTTTGTTATTGCCGGAATTTGCGCAATCTTAATCATGATCTTTCAAGTCGCTGACGTAAAAGGCATAGGTTCGAACCATACTTACAATCTCAAAGCGACCTTTGACAACATTGGTAGCCTAAAGGTTCGTTCTCCGGTGAAAGTGGGGGGCGTGGTTGTTGGCCGAGTTCAAAGTATTGAGCTTGATACCGAGAGCTACCTGCCGGTGGTTAAATTGTCTATTGATTCGAAGTACTCACAATTTCCTGATACCTCTAGTGCTCAAATTTTAACGTCAGGTTTAATCGGTGAGCAGTACATCAGTTTGGTTCCAGGCTTCATTTTTGACGATGAAGAGATGCTGGTCGATGGGGATTCTATAGAAGATACTAAATCGGCATTGGTACTCGAAGATTTGATTGGCCAAGTGCTGTATAGCGTTGGCGGCTCTGATGACAATAAAGCTGAGGAATAAGAGGATGTTGAAAACGATGAGTCACTTAAAAACATGGTTTTTCGCTGTAATGGCCTTGTTGATTTCTACTCAAGCTTTTGCGGATACGACTATTGATAAAACGCAGCCTTACCAAATGATGACGCAAGTCGCTGAGGTGGCATTTGAGCGCTTAAAGAGCGAACAAGACAACATTCACCAAGATCCAGAACTCCTTAAGGTGATCGTGGAAGAAGAGTTGATGCCTTATGTGAATGCACAATATGCGGCACTTAAGTTATTAGGGCCAAATCTGAAAGGCGCGGATAGAAAAGATGTCCATGTATTTATCGACTCATTCCGTAAATACTTGGTTTCTTCTTACGCGCAAGTACTGACTCAATATTCAGACCAAACCATCGAGTTTGGCCCTGAACCAAAAATCAAAGCGGACAGCCGTATTACCAGTATCAAGGTAGATATCATTGATTCGCCGCGACCTAACATCAAGCTTGAATTTAAACTTCGTAAAGACAAAAAATCTGGCGAGTGGAAGGCATTTGATATGGTTGCGGAAGGGATTAGCCTGTTGTCGAGCAAGCAATCGGAGTGGAATACTAAGATTCGTCAAGAAGGCATCTTACAGGTTGCTGACGAGCTAGAGAAATTAGCAGCACAACCGATTCGTTTTGAGAGTAATAAATAATGAGCCATTCTCAATGGCAAGCACTAAGCTCTAAAGAATATCAGCTGCTCGGCGATATCGACCGAGACAGTGTCCCTGCAATCTGGCGTATATTGGAAAAGTGGCAAACGACGGAATCGAGCGTTGAAATTGACCTTAGCCATATAAATCGAGTCGATTCAGCAGGAATGGTGATGCTAATTCACTTATTAGAGCATGCAAAAAATCAAAACTGTCATATAATGCTCAGTTTCGTGCCAGAACAATTACGAACGTTGTTCCAATTGAGCAATATCCAGCCAATGATGGCAGAACACATAAAAAATTAGGCAGGAGCTATTTGTGGACAGCACAAAAGTACAAGAATTATTAGCAGAGGCACTGAACCTTCAGGAAATTTTCGTGAAGGGTGAAGGCAGTCATTACGAAGTTGTTGCGGTTGATCCATGTTTTGACGGCATGAATCGAGTTAAGAAGCAGCAACTAATCTACGGCCCACTAATGGAATACATTCAACGTAATGACATCCATGCTCTTTCTATTAAGGCTTTCACGCCAGAAGAGTGGGAACGTGATAAGAAACTGATGTCACTTTAAGGTTTATGATGGAAAAGTTTCGAGTTATTGGATCGGACAAGCCGCTAAGCGGTGAAGTGACGATCTCAGGCGCAAAAAATGCAGCGCTACCTATCTTATTTGCTTCAATTCTTGCTGAAGAGCCAGTTGAAGTGAGTAATGTTCCTCACCTACGTGACATCGATACTACGATGGAGCTACTAAAGCGTCTCGGCGCAAAAGTATCACGTAACGGTAGTGTTCATGTTGATGGCAGTGAAATTAATGAGTTTTGTGCGCCTTACGATTTAGTAAAAACAATGCGTGCATCTATCTGGGCTTTAGGTCCTCTAGTCGCTCGTTTTGGTGAAGGCCAAGTATCACTTCCTGGTGGTTGTGCAATTGGTGCTCGCCCTGTTGATTTGCATATCCATGGCCTAGAGCAACTAGGTGCGACCATTAAGTTGGAAGATGGTTATGTGAAAGCAAGTGTTGATGGCCGTTTGAAAGGCGCGCACATCGTGATGGATAAAGTAAGCGTTGGCGCTACGATTACTATCATGTGTGCAGCAACACTAGCGGAAGGTACAACAGTACTCGATAACTCAGCGCGTGAGCCTGAGATTGTTGATACGGCTGACTTCCTAAACAAACTAGGTGCTAAAATTTCTGGCGCAGGTACAGATACGATTACTATCGAAGGCGTTGAGCGTCTTGGTGGTGGCCAACACTCTGTGGTTGCTGACCGTATTGAAACGGGCACTTTCCTGGTTGCTGCTGCTGTTTCTGGCGGTAAAGTGGTTTGTCGCAACACCAACGCTCATCTTCTTGAAGCTGCCTTAGCGAAGCTTGAAGAAGCGGGTGCGAAGGTTGAAACGGGTGAAGACTGGATCAGCCTTGATATGACGGGTCGTGAACTGAAAGCGGTGAAAATCGTAACGGCACCTCACCCTGGCTTCCCAACCGATATGCAAGCACAGTTTACTCTGCTTAACATGATGGCGAAGGGCAGTGGTGTTATCACTGAGACTATCTTTGAAAACCGCTTTATGCACATTCCTGAGTTACAGCGAATGGGCGCAAAAGCGGAAATCGAAGGCAACACGGCTATCTGTGGTGAGACGGAAAAACTGAGCGGCGCTCAAGTAATGGCTACGGACCTTCGCGCATCTGCGAGCCTTGTGATTGCTGGCTGTATTGCTCAAGGCGAAACCATCGTTGACCGTATTTATCACATCGATCGTGGCTACGATAAGATTGAAGATAAACTGTCAGCCTTAGGCGCAAACATTACACGATTTAGTGAGTCGAACTAACCTAGGTTAGTGGATTCATGAATCAGTAAGATGAAAACATAAAAGTCGGAACCTTGGTTTCGGCTTTTTTATAGTTGTATTTACCGCAAGTGAACCTATTGCTCATTTTTGCGCGAATAGATGAATCAACTTGGCGGTCGGTGAGGAACAAAATGATAGCAATATTACGTATTTTCGCAGTGGCGATATTTGCGATTCTTATGTTTGTATTTGGGTGTGGTTACTGTTTACTAAGCCCGCGCAACCCAAAACACGTATTTACCTTTGGCCGCTATTTCGGTCGCATGTCGAAGATCTTCGGCATGAAGTTAGAGCTTCGCATCCCAGAAGATGCCTACTCTCGCGGCCAACATGTTTATGTGGCGAACCACCAAAACAGCTGGGATCTATTCACGATTTCATCAGCGGTAACGCCTAAAGTGGTGACGGTTGGTAAGAAAAGCCTAGTGTGGATGCCTCTATTTGGTCAGCTTTACTGGCTGACGGGTAACATCCTAATCGACCGTGCTAACCGCAGCAAAGCGGTGGGTACCATTGATCAGGTAGTGACAAGCCTAAAAGAGAGCGACGTTTCAGTATGGATGTTCCCTGAAGGGACTCGTTCTCGTGGCCGTGGTTTATTGCCATTCAAAACGGGTGCTTTCCATGCTGCAATCGGCGCAGGCTTACCGATTATCCCTATCGTGTGTAGCTCAACAGGTGGCGTGAAGCTAAACCGTTGGAACAACGGCCATGTGATTGTTGATATGCTGCCACCTATTAGCACAGAAGGTTACGACAAGTCTAATGTTCGTGAACTAGCGAACTTAGCTCGTGAGCAGATGGCTGCTAAGCTTGAAGAATTAGATAAAGAAGTGGTTGAGCTTAATAAGAAATAATCATCTAAGCGAAACGATGAACAATAAAAAAGGTTGCCAATTGGGCAACCTTTTTTGTATCTGATAAACGCTCAGCATTATGCCTTATTCGTTTACTAGAAACCGTTTATTCTAGATATTAAAACCTATTTGCGAACCGCAATAGCTTCGATCTCAATACCTACATCTTTTGGCAGACGTGCTACTTCAACACATGAACGTGCAGGGTAGTTTGCAACACCGTGCTCATCAAAGAACTTGCCGTAAACTTCGTTTACTGTACCGAAGTCGTTTAGGTCTTTAACGAATACTGTTAGCTTTACGATGTCTTTTACAGTTAGGCCTGAAGCTTCTACAACCGCTTTAACGTTGTCTAGAGATTGGCGAGCTTGCTCTGCGATATCAGCAGATACTTCACCAGTTGCTGGGTTTACTGGGATTTGACCAGAAGTCAGTACCATGTTGCCAAGGTCAACACCTTGTACGTATGGGCCGATTGCAGCTGGAGCAGATTCTGTGTGAAGTACTTTAGTCATTGGTTTATTCCATCAGTTATTAGATAAAAATCAATTTTCAGTGTGCCTTCAAACTTTGGATAGGTAAAGAGCAAAATACCCCGCATAGGCGAGGTATTTGATAGTTTTTACATTCGGTCAGCGTTGCCGTATGGCGTTATCTTTCTGTCACGATCTCGCGAGAGAATACCTTTTCGCAATACTTACACTTTAATCGAATATCTTCTTTCTTTTCAAAGATCTTAAAGCTGCTTTCAACCGGTTCATTGTGAGTAATACAGTTGGTATTTGGGCACTCGAACACATCGTTGATTTGCTCAGGAAGTTCTAATGCTAACTTCTTAACCACTTCGTAATCTTCGATTTGGTTAACAGTCGCGTGAGGTGCGTAAAGTGCCAGCTTGCTCGCCTGTTCTTCGGTGATAAACACATTCTCAATCTTGAGTAGGTCTTTTCCGCCTAGTGCAGAAGACGGCAGATTTAGGCCAATCGTCACACGCTGATGAGAGTTGTGCATGTCGAACAGTTTTAGCACTTTGATCCCGATGTTAGCTGGGATGTGGTCGATAACAGTACCGTTTCTGATTGCTTCAACTTTTAATTGAGTCTCTTTAGACATGATATCTCTCCTCTACAGCGTTTCGTTAAGAACAAGGGCTAGTAATGCTTCACGCGCGTAAACACCATTCTCTGCTTGCTGGAAGTAGTAAGCGTAAGGTGTTTTATCGACATCGATAGTAATTTCATCAACGCGAGGAAGAGGGTGTAGAACCTTCAGGTTATCGCGTGCATTTTCCAGCATTGAAGCGGTCAGGATGTACGCTGATTTGATGTGCGCGTATTCTGACTCATCGAAGCGCTCTTTTTGAACTCGAGTCATGTACAAGACATCAAGCTCAGGAATCACATCTTCCATGTCCGTCAATAGTTGGTACTTGATGCCCGCTTCATCAAGCTCTTCGCAAATGTAGTCTGGCATCGCTAGTGCTTCTGGTGCCACGAAATAGAAACAGATGTTGTCGAACTTCGCTAGCGCTTGCGTCAACGAGTGAACTGTACGGCCGTACTTAAGGTCACCAACAAATGCCACGTTAAGGTTATCTAGGCGGCCTTGTGTCTCGGCGATAGAGAATAGGTCTAATAACGTTTGTGTTGGATGTTGATTTGCGCCGTCACCTGCGTTAATAACTGGTACACCGTTTGAGAACTCAGAAGCCAGACGCGCTGCGCCTTCTTGAGGGTGACGCATTACGTAAGCGTCAACGTATGAAGAGATAACCTGTACCGAGTCCGCTAGCGTTTCGCCTTTCTTTGCCAAAGAAGTGTTACCACCACTGTCGAAGCCAATCACGTCACCACCGATGCGTTGAATCGCAGTTTCAAAAGAGAGGCGAGTTCGCGTAGAAGGTTCGAAGAAGCAGCTGGCAACAACTTTGTTCTTGATGAGTTCTGGGTTTGGTTCAGCCTTTAGCTGACCTGCCGTTTGAACAATTAATTCTAGCTCTTCACGAGAAAGCTCTGGAATTGAGATGATGTGCTTTTGATAGAGCGAATTCGCCATGATCTTCTTCCCCACAATAATGTATTGGCCATAAAAAAGCCCCCCATAATGGGAGGCTTTAAAAAAGTGCTGAAAAGCAGAATAGACGGCCTGGTAAGCATCTTAGCTTACGAGCAATATTTGGTGTTTTCACAATATTGGTTGGCGTCATTTTCACTACTCTCAGACAAATTGCCGAGAATTATACGCTTTCAATTTGTGAGCGCAAGCGATTACATCAAGCTTTTGTTTACTTTCAATATTCGCTATTGGCCCAGTGTCGCAACCATTACCGCTTTGATGGTGTGCATGCGATTCTCAGCTTCATCAAACACAATTGAGTAATCCGATTCAAAGACTTCGTCAGTGACTTCTAAACCGTTCATTCCATACTTGTCTGCGACTTGCTGGCCGATTACGGTTTCATTGTTGTGGAAAGCAGGTAAGCAGTGCATGAATTTCACTTGAGAGTTACCAGTGAGCTTAATAACTTCCATATTCACTTGGTAAGGCGTCATAACAGCAACACGTTCGTCCCAAGCTTCTGGCGCCTCGCCCATCGAGACCCAAACATCGGTGTAAAGGAAATCACAACCTTTAACACCTTCAGCAACGTCTTCGGTTAACGTGATTTTAGCACCTGTACTTTGCGCGATAGCTTGGCACTCTTCAACGAGCTGTTCTTCTGGCCAAAAGGCTTTTGGCGCGACAAGGCGAATATCCATACCCATTTTCGCAGCACCGACTAAAAGTGAGTTGCCCATGTTATTACGAGCGTCACCTAGGTAGGCAAAGCTGATTTGATGTAGATGTTTACCGCGACCATGCTCAAGCATAGTGAGGAAATCAGCCAAGATCTGAGTCGGATGGAATTCATCGGTTAGGCCGTTCCAAACCGGCACACCAGCGTATGCGCCAAGATCTTCGACAGTGCTTTGACCAAAGCCACGGTATTCAATGCCGTCGTACATACGACCTAATACACGAGCCGTATCTTTCATTGATTCTTTCTGACCAATCTGAGAACCAGAAGGGCCTAGATAAGAGACTTGAGCACCTTGATCAAAGGCCGCTACCTCAAAAGCACATCGAGTTCGTGTTGATGCTTTTTCAAAGATCAAAGCGATGTTTTTACCGTTAAGCTTTTTCTGCTCTGTTCCTGCATACTTAGCTTTTTTTAGATCAGCAGACAGATCGAGTAAAAACTGAATCTCTTTAGGAGTAAAGTCGAGAAGTTTTAGAAAGTTACGATTGCGAAGATTAAAGGCCATCTCTCGCTCCTTGCGAATATAGAATCAATGAAGAACTCAGTTAAACATAAAGATGCTATATTTGTGAATATTTATTTTATTAATTTAATAAAAAAGGCCAGTAAATGAATACTGGCCTAGATAAGTTATTGAGTTCGTTTAACTGAGCTCTTTGACTTAGATACCGTCTCTTTCGATAGGGCAGCTCATACAGCGTGCGCCGCCACGACCACGGCCTAACTCGTTGCCAGGAATCGTTAGAACTTCGATACCCGCTTTGTCGTATTTCTCATTGGTGTAAACATTACGCTCATAGCCAATCACGGTACCTGGCTTCACTGTTAGTACGTTGTTAGCGTCATTCCACTGTTCACGTTCAGCTTCATAGTTGTCACCGCCAGTCGTGATGATCTTCAGCTGATCAAGGCCTAGAGCCCCTTCAATTGCTGACAGGTAGTTTTCCGATTTCTCTACACGCATCTCACCATTTTCTTTTGGTGTTAGGCGCCAAGTATCTAGATCTTTGCGAACAATCTCAGGGTAGACAGAGAAAGTGTCGATATCCATGTGCGTCATCACCGTATCAAGGTGCATACAAGAGCGGTGTTTTGGTAAATCGATAGCAATTACTTCGGTTGCTTGACCCGAACGGAACAAGCTAGCCGCTAGGTTTTCGACACCTTGTGGCTTGGTACGCTCAGAGATACCAACCAGTACCGCGCCTTTACCGATAACCAGTACGTCACCGCCTTCAATATTGGCGTTGTCGTAGTGAAGGTCTTCATCACCAAAGTACTTAATGAAATCTTGACCGGCGAACACTGGATGCCAGCGGTAGATAGCACGCAGGTGGTTCGTTTCACGTTGACGTGCAGGCTTCATCATTGGGTTCAGCGATACACCGCCGTAAACCCAGCATGAGGTATCTCGCGTAAACAGGTGGTTAGGCAGAGGTTCGATAACGAAATCGAGTGGTCGATGCATTTTAGGCAGCATCGATGATGATTTGATAGGAAGCTCAGAATAAGCCAAGCCACCGAGTAAGATCGTTGCTAGATGCTCATTATCCATTTGAGCAAGGTAGTTTCTTAAGTCACGGGCAAAAGTAGGCCCATAACGGAAATCTGAGATTTGAGTATTCAGCAACCACTCACGAGCCTGAGGTACGGCAAGCGTCTCTACTAGCAGGTCGTGCAGCAGTAGCACTTCTACGTCTTGACTGCGCAGCGTTTCTGCAAAGGCATCATGTTCTTCACCAGCTGCTTCAACGGCAAGTACATCATCAAATAAAAGATCATGACAGTTTGAAGGGGTGAGGTGGGTGAGTGCTCTTTCAGGTCTATTTAGGAGAACTCGTCTCAATTGACCGACTTCGGAGCCAACGTACAGCTTACTCATTTTGCATCCTTACTATTAATCCAGCGTCTATTTATGACAAGCTTGTCCGTAATATGCAAGTTTTACAGATTGAGTTAATGCAAGGTATTTGGCTAATTATTGGTCATAAAATCTGCCATTTTAAACTTTACGCAGATTAAATTCCAATTTACTGGCTATCGCACGGAACAACGTTTTTGAGGATCTATGCTCAATTCATGGCTTGTTAGAATTGAATTTTGCTTATTAATCGTGATTTTTTATTCACTATTATGCACTTTTTGATAACAAGCTGAGGATTTATGCACCCTAAAAGCGGTTGGGTGTATGCAGCCAATGTGACTAATCACGCAAGTTTTATTCAATAAGCCCTAAAGTGGCCACAAAAACGAAATGCTAAAATACGTGGCGGTTAATAAAATGTTGGAAATTTGTTTCTGTGATTTTGATTTCACTTTTGAATTGATATTGGCTCTGCGATCTCGCGATAAACTTACCTTTCTAGGCCTGATCTGGGTGGCTTTTCTGGACGATCCGTGCCATATTTCGTGGCAATCAAATTTGATCTTTTCATAGTCAACACTCTGGAGCAGACACATGTCTCACGAAGATGAATATCTATCAGTAGCGGAATTAATTGAATTTCAAAAGGAAGAGACTCGCGACATCATTACAGCATTAATTGAAGATGGTAGCGATCCTGAAGCTCTATACGATATCGAGCATCACCTATTTGCTGAAGATTTCGATGTGCTTGAGAAAGCGGTTGTTGAAGCATTCAAAATGGGCTTTGAAGTGCTTGAAGCTGAAGAGACTGAAGACGAAGATGGCAATAAGCTACTTTGTTGTGATGCAACGATGCAATGTACTCTGAATGCAGAAGCGATCGATGAGCAAGTTGAGAAGCTTGTGAACCTTGCAGAGAAGTTCGACATTATCTACGACGGTTGGGGCACTTACTACGAAGGTGAAGATGCTATCTACCCGGACGAAGATGATGAAGGCGAAGAGTAATTCTTTCCTAATTTTAAAAAATGCCAGCCTCGAGCTGGCATTTTTTTACCCTCAGAAAAATAAATGTCTTTATATGCATTCATTCATTATAATGCGGTCAAAATTGATCTAGCTCAAGGAATGATATGCGGTTGCTTCTCGATGGTCTTTGGCAAATTTCGCCACTGACGGATCTCTCTATCCCACAAGATGACATCACTTTTCCGGCTCCGTTAAGCTCAAAGCTCCCTGGTAGCTTGAGTGAAAATGAAATTGCAGAGCAAGAGTGGCACCTGATGCATGACATTGAAGTGGATGACGCTATGTTGGCGTGTCCATTCGTTGAGTTGGTCGTAGCGGGTGTCGATTACTTTGCAGAAGTGCGACTGAATGGCGTTGCCGTGTTTGATTGCGATGGTAGCCAAGCTGAATATCGCAAAGACATCCGCCCTTATATGCAGTCTGGCCGAAACCGTTTTGAGATCCTTTTCCTTGAAGAAGAAGAGAGCCTGCTGCTTGAAGAGGATATGGATGATTCTGTATCTTCACAGGTTGTCGTTAAATCTGATTCGCGCATCGGGATTTGGCAAGCGCCATACCTGCAGTTCGTTCGAAACGTCAAACTAGAGCAAGTTGTCACAGAGCAGATCTGGCACCATGGCGGTGGCTGTGAGTTCAAAGTAGATGTTATCTATCAAACGCTAAAGCCGGGGTTAATATCGGCATCCATCAAGTTTAATGGCATGACACTCGTAATGCCGATAGATGTGCGCGCAGAGCATACCGGCGTTGTGTTTCAGGTGGAAGCTCCCATGGTATTTAACCTTGAGAAGCCCAACCCTAAGCATCTATATCAATTAGAAGTGGTACTTGATGGGCAAGAAGAGAGTTCTTTTGTTGCCTTGAACCCAACTTCTTGCGTCAGTAACTTTTTACGCTAACTCCGTATATTTTAGCACTATCTTCTTTCGCTATAGCGGCACATTCTGCTTATAACGATTTGGCCATGACAACCTCACAAGCGTCGTGGCCTGTCTCTCCCCAAGCTGAGTCAAGGTGCTCAAACCCAAGTTTCTCATAGAGTTTGACCGCAGCACCTAAGCATTCCGTCGTTTCTAAATACATGTGATGATACCCAAGTTGTTTGGCTTGCTTTAAGCTCAAAGCGACAATTCGCTTGGCTAGGCCATGCCCTCGAGTTTGCGGTAAGAAGTACATCTTTTGTAGCTCACACACATTGGGTTTGCCTGCTAGAGGGGCAAAGCCACCGCCTCCGACAACCTTTCCGTTATGTTCGATAACCCAATACATTGCGTTTGCTTGGCTATAGACAGAGTACATATCATCGAGTGTTGGATCGGCCACGCCATAGCCTTTATCTTCTGTGAGCCCATGCTCAGCCGAAACTTGGCGAATGACTTCGGCTAATTGTTGGTTGTCTGACTCTGTGAGTGGACGTAATACAAACTCATCCGCTTGGCATACTTTCGTTAGCCCTTTTAAATAGCTCTCAAGTCCTTGCTTAAGCAGTTGTTGTTCGTTGTTATTGAGTGTCGAGAGTACTTTTTCAAAGAAGATGCTTTGCTGCTGGTCGAGTTGAGATAACGCATCAACGCCTTGAGCGGTTAGGGCGACTAATTGGCTACGCTTGTCTGTTGGGTTCTCTAGGCTTTCAACTAAACCAAGCTTGAGCAGACCCGTGACAGTGCGGCTAGCATTCGATTTATCTACGTTAAGTTGCTGTGCTAATTGGTTGATGGTGATTGGCTGCAACTGGATTTCACCAAGAGTATGAGCCTGGACTGGAGTGAGGTCGACATCACCACATTGCTTATCAAGCATGCCAAGTAAACGAACCGTTTGACGAGAATAGTCTCTTAACTGTTGAGAATTCATAACCACCTACCTTTGGATTAAGAAATGAAGTTGCGAACCGCAATCAATTTAATTGCGGTACGCAACTTTGTCAATGGTGAGCTGAATTTTGTTATTCGAAACTGGTTGCTTCAATCGCTCAGTGAGCTTTAGATTAAGCGTGTTGATGTAAGCAAAACTGAGCTTGTACTGTTTGGCTTTCAGCTTTTCGTAACCAGACTTTCTCGTGGAAGTAGTAAGCAACTGTATTTAAAGCTGGCTCTAGCAAAGCCATCACACCGCCGATGAAGGCATCGCCAGTCAACAAGTAGACAACGGTAAAGGCAACACTAAAGTGGATGCTAGCAAAGCTTGCTGTTTTTAATTTGGTCATCCACTGACGAGCTTTAAGCGCTGGTACTTGAGCCCACGCCTTTTCATGAAAATAGAAGGCAACAGTATTCACAGAGGGCTCAATCATGGCGATTAAGCTACCAATTAAGATGTCGCCTGTGAGTACATAAGCGACACTAAATGCGATAGTAAAATGTAATGCAGCAAAGGTTAGTGTCTTTTTCATGATAATTACTCGGTCGTTGTGTTGTTTCGATAGAGCTATTATTGAGAATTATTATCACTAAATCCAATGGGCAGTTAAGATTGTTTTGATAGGCAAAAGCTATCAATAAACTGGAGTGAGGCTGATTGGATTGGAACTTGGTGCATAAAAAAAGGCTGACCATGAAGGCCAACCTTTTTATCTAGAGCGAGAGGTTCGAAACCTCCTCGTTCATTCAGTTTTAAAGAGCAGCAATTGTTGCTTTTTGCTCTTCAAGCTTCACAAGAGTCTCTTGGTAGCCTTCAAGCTTTTCACGCTCTTTCGCGATAACCGCTTCTGGCGCTTTAGCAACGAAACCCTCGTTACCTAGCTTACCTTCGATACGCTTAATCTCGCCGTGAGTTTTAGCTACTTCTTTATCTAGACGAGCAAGCTCAGCATCTTTGTCGATAAGACCCGCCATTGGGATCATTAGCTCAGACTTACCAACCAGTTTAGTTGCACAAGCAGGAGTCTCTTCACAATCAGCTAGAACTTTAATGTCGTCTAGTTTAGCTAGAGAGTTAAGAACGATCTTGTTCGCTTCGATACGAGCTGCATCTTTCTCATCAGCGACTTTGATCATTACTTCTAAGCCTTGGCTCGGTGCAATGTCGTATTCCGCACGTAGGTTACGGATAGCTGTGATGAAAGTCTTAACCCATTCGATGTCTTCTACGATCTCAGCATTGAAGTTATCTTCGTTAAACTGAGGAAGCGCTTGAGTCATGATTGTCTCGCCTTCAACGCCGTCTACTAGAGGCTTAACGCTCTGCCAGATAGATTCGGTGATGTAAGGAAGAACTGGGTGAGCAAGACGCAGAGTCTTCTCTAGAACCGTGATAAGCGTGTAACGAGTCGCTTGTTGTTGAGCTTCAGTGCCTTTCCAAAGAACCGGTTTAGTTAGTTCTAAGTACCAGTCACAGAATTGGTTCCAGATGAATTCGTAAAGCGTGTTTGCTGCCATGTCTAGACGGTAGTTGTCTAGGTGAGCATTAAACTCTTTCGCTGCAACTTCAAACTGAGATTCAATCCACTTATCCGCTAGAGAGAATTCCATGTTTGCACGGTCTTCAACAGACAGTGACATGCCACAATCGTGCTCTTCTGTGTTCATCAGTACGTAACGGCTCGCGTTCCATAACTTGTTACAGAAGTTACGGTAACCTTCAAGGCGCTTCATGTCCCAGTTGATGTCACGGCCAGTTGAAGCCATAGCAGCAAGAGTGAAACGCAGTGCGTCAGTACCGTATGGTTCGATACCGTTTTCGAAAGTTTTACGTGTTGCTTTTTCGATCTTAGCAGCCAGTTTAGGTTGCATCATGTTGCCACAACGCTTTTCTACTAGCTCTTCAAGGCCGATGCCGTCAATCATGTCGATTGGGTCAAGTACGTTACCTTTCGACTTAGACATCTTGTCGCCGTTTTCATCACGGATAAGACCTGTCATGTAAACCGTTTTGAAAGGTACTTGAGCCTTGCCATCTTCGTCTTTCACGAAGTGCATGGTCATCATGATCATACGAGCAACCCAGAAGAAGATAATATCAAAACCAGATACTAGTACTTCTGATGGGTGGAATGTTTTCATTGCTTCAGTATCTTCAGGCCAGCCTTGCGTGCCGAACGTCCAAAGTGCAGAAGAGAACCATGTATCAAGTACATCGTTGTCTTGCTTAAGCACAACAACAGGCGCTAGGTTGTTCTTTTCACGAACTTCTTCTTCAGTACGACCTACGTAAACTTTACCATCGTTGTCGTACCATGCTGGGATTCGGTGGCCCCACCAAAGTTGACGAGAGATACACCAGTCTTGCACGTCACGCATCCACGCGAAGTACATGTTTTCGTACTGCTTAGGCACGAACTGGATTTCGCCATCTTCAACGGCTTTGACTGCAGGTGCTGCAAGAGGTGCTGTGCGCACGTACCATTGGTCAGTCAGCATTGGTTCGATAACTACGCCACCACGGTCACCGTAAGGGACAGTTAGGTCGTGATCTTTTATCTCTTCAAGAAGACCAAGTTCATCGAATTCAGCAACGATAGCTTTACGTGCAGCAAAACGCTCCATGCCTTGGTACTTAGCAGGGATATCTGTTGAGTAAACATCGCTTTCTTCGCCGTTGGTTGTGAAGACTTCAGCAGCATCACGGATATCAGCGTTGAACGTTAGGATGTTGATCATCGGTAGGTTGTTGCGCTTACCCACTTCGTAATCGTTAAAGTCATGAGCTGGAGTGACTTTCACACACCCCGTGCCTTTTTCCATGTCTGCGTGCTCATCGCCTACGATAGGGATAAGACGGTTAACAACAGGAAGTAGGATTTCTTTACCGATAAGATCTTTGTAACGAGGATCTTCTGGGTTAACCGCTACGCCAGTATCACCAAACATGGTTTCTGGACGAGTAGTAGCAACAACGATGTAGTCTTTACCATCAGCCGTTTTAACACCGTTCGCTAGCGGGTAGCGGAAGTGCCACATGAAACCTTTTTTGTCTTTGTTTTCAACTTCAAGATCTGAAATTGCAGTGTGCAGTTTAGGATCCCAGTTTACTAGACGCTTACCACGGTAGATTAGGTCTTCTTCGTATAGACGAACAAACACTTCTTGAGTCGCAGCCGATAGGCCGTCATCCATAGTGAATCGCTCACGATCCCAATCTACAGATGCTCCAAGACGACGAAGCTGTTTAGTGATCGTGCCACCTGATTCGCCTTTCCATTCCCAGATCTTGTCGATGAAAGCTTCACGACCGTAGTCGTGTTTTGTTTTACCTTCTTCAGCAGCAATCTTACGCTCAACAACCATTTGAGTTGCGATACCAGCGTGGTCAGTACCCACTTGCCAAAGCGTGTTTTTGCCTTTCATACGTTGAGCACGGATAAGCGTATCCATGATCGTATCTTGGAACGCGTGACCCATGTGTAGGCTGCCAGTGACGTTCGGTGGCGGGATCATGATGCTGTAAGCTTCTTTTGATGTGTCACCGTGTGGCTTAAAGTAGCCTTTCTCTTCCCAAGTCTGATACAGAGCTTGTTCGATTGATGTTGGGTTGTATGTCTTTTCCATAGTGCTCTTAAACGGATACTGTGAATGGTTAATCGTGGTCAAACTTCATAAGTGAAGCTTCTTGAATCTAAATCCAAAGATAGCTTTAACTATGAGGTTTGACTATGGATGTTGAATCTCGATCGTCTGTAGCTGATATCCAGCCTGACGGTAAATTTTATACCTTTCTCGAGCGAGTTGCTTAGCTTTTTCTTCGCAAGGGACGAAGTCTATCACCTGAGCAAAGGCGTTCGCAAAGGTTGTATGATTATCGGCCAGATTAATTACTAGCTGACGATTCCAATTATGTTTTACGCCTTGATAGCCAATTTCGATGTTGGTTGAATACTTTGGGCCTTCGCCAACCAAGTTGTGCGCAATAAACTCACTGGGTTCGACTTGCCACAAAACTTCAGCAATACGCTCGGCATGTTCTTTGTCATTACAATTGAGATAAAGCTTAGCGCCTTGTTTCGCAAAGTGCTGAGCAAGAAACAGCACATAGTGAGCAAAACCATCTTCGTTGGCTTGCGGACTGTCTGAAGGCACAATGTAAAATGTAGCAGTCTGCATACTTAATACTCGAACTGAAAATCGTGGATATCAATGTTACTTGGTTAACAGGATCTAACAAATAGCGCTTATTAAAAAAGGGCCCGTAGGCCCTTTTTATTATTTTGAAGATTGCTCTTCAGTCTCTTGGCCGCTGCGGTTCAATAAGAATTGGACTAGCATTGAGACAGGACGACCTGTCGAGCCTTTCGCTGCGCCTGACTTCCAAGCTGTACCAGCACTATCGATGTGTGCCCAGTGGTACTTCTTAGTGAATTTAGACAGGAAGCAACCAGCAGTAATTGTGCCGCCAGGACGGCCGCCGATGTTCGCCATATCAGCGAACGGGCTGTTTAGCTGCTCATGGTACTCGTCTGCCATAGGTAGACGCCATGCTCGGTCACTTGCTTGCTCAGAAGCATTAACAAGTTCGTGAGAAAGCGGGTTGTGGTTCGATAGAACGCCACTGATGTGGTGACCTAGAGCGATAACACATGCGCCAGTTAGCGTAGCAACATCGACAACACAATCTGGTTCAAAACGCTCAACGTAAGTTAGAGCATCACATAGAACCAAGCGACCTTCAGCATCAGTGTTTAGTACTTCAACCGTTTGGCCTGACATTGTCGTTAGGATATCACCTGGACGGTAAGCATTGCTGCCTGGCATGTTTTCACAACCTGCTAGGATACCAACCACGTTAATAGGTAAGTTCAGTTTAGCCAATGCTTTCATTGTACCGAATACTGACGCCGCACCACACATGTCGTACTTCATCTCATCCATACCTTCACCAGGCTTAAGCGAGATGCCGCCTGAATCGAAAGTCAGACCTTTACCGACTAATACAATCGGCTTCGCATCTGGATCCGGAGCGCCTTTGTATTCCATGATAGACATCATAGATTCATTTTTAGAGCCACGGCCTACAGCTAGGTATGATGTCATACCCAGTTTTTCCATCTCTTCTTCGCCAATGATCTTAGTCTTCACTGTCTCGTAATCGTCAGCTAAGCGACGAGCTTGAGAAGCAAGATAAGCAGGGTTTGCGATGTTTGGTGGCATGTTGCCTAAATCTTTAGACGCTTTTACACCTGAAGCAATAGCAAGGCCGTGAGAAATAGCTTTCTCACCCAGGCTCAATTCGCGGCGTGTTGGTACGTTGAATACCAATTTACGTAGTGGGCGACGAGTCTCTGGTTTGTTGCTCTTGAATTGGTCGAATGTGTAAAGGCCATCTTTAGTCGCTTCTACTGCTTGGCGAACTTTCCAATAAGTGTCGCGACCTTTAACGTGAAGTTCTGTAAGGAAACATACTGCTTCCATAGAACCTGTTTCGTTTAGTGTGCTGATGGTTTTTTGGATAATTTCTTTGTATTGACGCTCGCCTAGCTCACGTTCTTTACCACAGCCTACCAGTAGAACACGTTCTGAAAGTACACCAGGTACTTGATGCAGTAGTAGCATCTGGCCAGGTTTACCCTCTAGATCACCGCGACGAAGCAGTGAACTAATGTAGCCATCGCTAATCTTATCTAATTGCTCGGCTACTGGAGAAAGGCGGCGCGGTTCGAATACACCGACAACGATACATGCGCTGCGCTGTTTCTCTGGGCTGCCACTTTTTACACTGAACTCCATGCGTACTCCTACATCCTGAAGACAAATCGAACTAAATGTTAGATAATGGGTTCTTACTTGTTGGATCCTATAATGGAACTAACCTTAAAGAAGAACGCTAACACTTAGCTAAAAATTTAAAAAAATAAAAGGTTCAACGGGAAATTATAGTGATTCAATCAAAAAAACAAGTTTTGTATAGGTAATTTGAGCGTGATTATTGTTAGATATTTGATCCGCGAGACAATCAAGAGCCAATTTGCGATCTTTTTTGTTCTCTTTCTCGTGTTTCTCAGCCAAAAATTCATCAGTGTTTTAGCGGACGCCTCTGATGGTGATATCCCCGCGAGTCTTATATTGTCGATTGTTGGCTTAAATATGCCAGCGATGGGCCTATTGATGCTTCCTCTCAGTATTTATATTGGTATTTTGCTGACTTTTGGCCGCCTTTACGCCGAAAGTGAAATTGTGGTGATGAACGCCACCGGTATTGGTAATAAATTCCTGATTCAATCTGCACTTTACTTAGCTTTAATTACCGCAACGGTTGCCGCTTTTAACTCATTTTGGTTGTCTCCTTGGTCACAAGACAAAGTTGAACAAATGTATGAAGAAGTAGCCGCAGAGAACAGCGTTGATTTGCTACCAAAAGGTAAGTTTGAAGGCACGCCGGATGGTTCTTCTGTGGTGTTTATCGATGATATTGACGGCAATAAATTAGAAAATGTGTTCGTTGCTCAAATGCGCCCACGTGACTCAGTACTGCCAAGTGTGATGTTCTCGAAGTCGGGAGATGTAAAAGAACTCAGCGATGGTCGCCAAGTTATCGTGATGTACGATGGCACTCGTCATGAAGGTGTGCCTACACGCCTTGATTATATGGTGACACACTTTGAAGAATACGAAGGCCTGATCGGTCAACGTGAAGTTGAGAAGAAAGGTCGAGACTGGGAAGCTATCCCGACACTTGACCTTATCGGTAACCCGAATAATAGCGCGAAAGCTGAATTGCAATGGCGTATTTCTTTGGTACTTTGTATTCCATTGTTGACCATGCTTGTCGTGCCGCTGTCTGCGGTAAACCCTCGCCAAGGTCGTTTTGCGAAAATCGGCCCAGCAATACTGATTTATCTCACCTATTTCTTAGCAATCAGTGCAACTAAATCTTCAATTGAAGAGGGAAGCATTCCTGCGGTAATCGGCATGTGGCCAATCAATGCGTTGTTGTTATTTGTCGCGATTGGTGCAAACTTTATGGATAGCGTGCCAGTAAGGCGTTTGAAAGAAAAATTCAAGAATAAGAGGTTGGCTTAAGCCGTGTTTAAGATTCTCGATTTATATATAGGCAGAACCATCATCGCAACGACGTCACTGGTATTGGTGACGTTTGTTGGTCTCTCTGGGATCATCAAGTATGTAGAACAGCTGAGAAAAGTTGGCCGTGGTACATACGATCTATTACAAGCGCTGTACTTTGTTTTACTGAGTATCCCTCGTGATATCGAAATGTTCTTTCCAATGGCTGCATTGCTTGGCGCCTTGATTGGGCTTGGTATGCTTGCTGCGAGTTCTGAGCTGGTAGTTATGCAGGCCGCTGGTTTCTCTAAGTTAGATATCGGCCTATCGGTACTTAAAACCGCTATTCCACTGATGATCGTGGTGACACTACTTGGTCAGTGGGGCGCACCGCAAGCGCAGAAAATGGCTCGTGATTTAAGAACTATTTCCATTGCTGGTGGTAATATTATCTCGACGCAAAGTGGTGTGTGGGCTCGTGATGCGAATGACTTCATCTTCATTGTCAAAATCGATGATCAGAAGCTATATGGAATGAACATGTGGCGCTTTGATGAAAATAAGGCACTTAAGACCGCTATTTACTCTGACGAAGTTGATTACGTTGGAGATAACGTGTGGACGATGAAGGATGTCGAGATAACGTCTTTTGAAAACGAACTTCAAATTACCAAAGAAAGTCTACCGACATACTCATGGAAGACATCACTTGCTCCAGATAAGCTTGCGATTGTAACGGTTAAGCCAGAAGAGCTCTCTTTAAGTGGTTTGTATGATTATGTTTCCTACCTTAAAGCGTCGGAGCAAGATGCATCACGTTATGAACTGGCATTGTGGAGGAAGATAACTCAGCCAATTTCGATCGCGGTTATGATGCTGATGGCACTGTCGTTTATCTTTGGTCCTTTGCGTAGTGTGACCATGGGGGCGAGAATACTGTCAGGTGTTATTGCTGGCTTTACCTTCTATATATCCAGTGAGTTTTTTGGCCCTGTGAGTTTGGTTTATCAGATACCGCCCGCCTTTGGCGCAATCGCCCCGAGCGTGGTGTTCCTTGGAATTGCCATCATGCTCTTGAGGCGAAAACTGTAAATAGAAAAAAGGAAGGCATAACGCCTTCCTTTTTTGATCTTGATTGGAGCTAACTTAAATCACGCTATCTTGCTTGTGGTAACACAACGACTTCGGTCTTTGCCCAGATATCGTGAAAGCCACGTTTTTGAGGATCGAATGGCACACATAGGTTTGCCAATCCAAAACCTGAAGTACCTAAGCGAATTAGCGCCTGAGTTACTGTGATAGCTGAGCCATCTTTGTTTTGAACGCGCAGTTTCCAAGCTCTCATACCGAGAGTTTGACCAGCTCTAGTCCAGAAAAATACAAAGAAATAGACCCAAACGGCCACTAAGTAAAAGGTGTATGCAGGGCTCCAAATCGGATGGTTGGTTAAGAAGTCACTAACATCGGCATAACCGCTGTGGTTAAATATGCCGAGAGCCATGAGCGCGTGCAGTAGAGCGACAATGACGCCAGCCGCCAACATTTCAATAGCGATTACGATCAGAGCGTCATAGAACAAGGCACCAAATCGGCGCATGACTCCTGCTGGTGGCAGAGTGTTTGTTGATGTCATGTGTTATTACTTCTTTAAAAATTGAGGCGTCAGAATATAGTTTAAGGCTTAGCCTGAAAAGAGACATGACGCACAGCTTATGACTTAGTGGCGAAATTATCGGCAAACACACATGAATTCAAGTTTTTATACTTGCCACATCAGTTCGCATACGTATAATGCCAAACATCGAAAGGGCAATGCCCCAAGATAATGCCGGTATGGTGAAATTGGTATACACGACGGATTCAAAATCCGTTGCCTTCGGGCGTGGCGGTTCAAGTCCGCCTACCGGTACCATATTTAGATAAAGCCCTGATCAGAAATGGTCGGGGCTTTGTTGTATCTTGAGTATGGAAAACGTTGCCTCGCGGTAGCGGGAGGAATGCCTGTCCAATCGGTCCGCCTAAACCGGTACCATATTTTAAGATAGAGCCTCAACGAAAGTTGGGGGTTTGTTGTATCTGGAGTCTGGAAAGCGTTGCCTTCGCGGTAGCGGCAGGAATGCTTGTCCAATCAGTCAGATCTTGCTGTTTCATTCCTAAATCTCGCAGTTTCACTTCGTAATTTCATTTCCTAATAAATTAATCATCTTAAATCATACTGTTACCTGTCATTCCTTCTTCTATTGTCTATGTTTAAGTAAATAACAGAGGAGAGAGATATGCTGACAGTAACCCCTTACTTGTTTTTTGACGGTCGTTGTAGTGAAGCGTTGGATTTTTATCATAAGTGTTTCGGCGGTGTGGTTTTATCGAAGCAACTTTTTAGTGATGCACCACAAGTAATAGAGGGAGCTCAACCTGATTGGGTCATGCATGCTGAGTTCGAAGCATTTGGTATGAAGCTGATGATGTCTGATGGTGTTAAGGCAAAAGAGCTAGAAGGGAACAACCTAGCACTTTCTCTTGTTACAGATGATACCGCGACCCAAGAACAGATCTTTGAAAAGCTAAAGCAAGATGGACGAGTAATGACGCCGTTAGCGGATACTTTTTGGGGCGCTCGGTTTGGTAAGGTTGAAGATAAGTTTGGAATACGCTGGATGGTGCATTGCGATTCTTTAAATTGAACCTGTGAAATTGGATAGTGAAATTGCTGCTTGGTTTTATTAGAATTATAAATAGAGATTATTAATCAATATTATATATAAAAATGGGCAGCATAAAGATTACCGTAGATCGCATTCAGCCCGGTCTGCATATACGACTCCCCGTAAAATGGAATGAACACCCATTTTTATTCAACAGTTTTAAAATCAAAGATGACGCCCAAGTAAAGGTAATTCGACATCTTGGGATTAAGCACGTCTATATAAACTTGAATCAAAGCGATACATCCCCTCTACCTGCTAACCATGTGATTGAGCAAGAAGCCGATACTGATTTACAAGTAAGCCTTGAAGCGGAAAGAATGTGGAAAGATAAGCATGAACGTATCGAAACTTTAAGCTCTTATCGTCGCAGAGTGAGTCATTGCGAGAAAGAGTTCGAACGTTCGCTGGCCCGAATGCGCTCTGTGATGACCAAGATCCGTAACCGACCTTTAGATGCAGTAGGGGAGGTAAAAGCTCTGGTTGATGACATTGTCGAAACATTAGTAAGCGATGATAACGTCACATTACACCTTATGAATGCTAAAGCTGATTTTGAAGACATCTACTTTCATACATTGAATGTTTCTGTTGTCGCGCTGATGATAGGTAAAGCTAAAGGTTACAATACGCAGCAATTAAAAGATCTTTCCTTCGCAGCGTTGTTCCACGATGTAGGCAAAATCAAAATACCAGTCGCTATATTAAGAAAGCAGAGTGCGCTTACGGTACCAGAAGAGAACTACTTAAAGCTTCACACTAAATATGGTGCAGATATTGTTTCAACAATTGATGACTTTCCTGAAAGGGCCAAAAAGGTGATTGCTCAACATCATGAGATGAATGATGGTTCTGGTTATCCCGAAGGCTTAAAAGAAGATGAGATAGATGAATTTGCCAAGATAGTCGCAGTGGCTAATGCATTTGATAACCTTTGCCATGGTAAAACGCAATATCAACAAATGATCCCGTATCTGGCACTGTCCCATTTATATAAAAGCTGCAAGCATTTATATAGCCAAGATAACTTGGGGCTATTAGTTAAGTTCATGGGAGTCTACCCACCAGGAACCGTAGTACAGCTTTCAAATGATTCGATTGGGGTTGTGATATCCGTTAACGCGAAACATATGCTTTATCCAAATGTACTTATCTATGATCCTAGCGTGCCAAGAACCCAAGCCCCGATTATTGACCTCTTTATTAAAGAGATAAAAATCGTCAATGCCGTTCATCCAAGTAAATTACCGGAACAAGTGAGAGAGTATCTAAACCCAAGAGCTCGTTTATCTTATTTTTTTGATAACGGGGAGTAGTTACCCACAAGGTGTTGTGGGTAATTTGTTCGAAACTTGGGGTGAAAATGGTATAAATAAGCCCTTGGTTGAAATATCTCCGCTTAACCTCTTTTTTCAATAAAAAACACATTTAATGCTTGCCAATAAGAGCGGCATCTCTATAATGCCGCCTCACTGACACGGTAGACGCCACAAGGCTTCAGCGCAGAATGTTAGTAAAGGCAACTAGCTTTGAGTGATTATTCGCTCCTACTTTTAGAAAGTAGAAATTAATTCCAAATAAGTGTTTGACACTGAGAATTAAGTCGCTAGAATGGCCGCCTCTTCCGAAGTGATGCAAGTCACAACGAAGAGAAGCTCTTTAACAATTTAAACCTATCAATCTGTGTGGGCACTCGTTGATGAATATCAAAACGTTTTATCGTTAGATAAAACAGATTCTTCGGAATCAACTTTGGTTTCAATGAACTGAGTGACCAATACAAATAACTACTTTCTCTTGTAGAAAGAAGGTATTTGGCACAGTCAATTCATTATCTTTCTGTTGGAAAGATAATAGCTTTAGAATTACTTTTTGTAGTTTTGAAGTCAGTATTCATTGAGCCGACAAAATCTTAAATTGAAGAGTTTGATCATGGCTCAGATTGAACGCTGGCGGCAGGCCTAACACATGCAAGTCGAGCGGAAACGACACTAACAATCCTTCGGGTGCGTTAATGGGCGTCGAGCGGCGGACGGGTGAGTAATGCCTAGGAAATTGCCTTGATGTGGGGGATAACCATTGGATTGCTACCGATTATGGCGTATATGCCTACGGGCCAAAGAGGGGGACCTTCGGGCCTCTCGCGTCAAGATATGCCTAGGTGGGATTAGCTAGTTGGTGAGGTAATGGCTCACCAAGGCGACGATCCCTAGCTGGTCTGAGAGGATGATCAGCCACACTGGAACTGAGACACGGTCCAGACTCCTACGGGAGGCAGCAGTGGGGAATATTGCACAATGGGCGAAAGCCTGATGCAGCCATGCCGCGTGTATGAAGAAGGCCTTCGGGTTGTAAAGTACTTTCAGTTGTGAGGAAGGGGGTGTAGTTAATAGCTGCATCTCTTGACGTTAGCAACAGAAGAAGCACCGGCTAACTCCGTGCCAGCAGCCGCGGTAATACGTAGGGTGCGAGCGTTAATCGGAATTACTGGGCGTAAAGCGCATGCAGGTGGTTCATTAAGTCAGATGTGAAAGCCCGGGGCTCAACCTCGGAACTGCATTTGAAACTGGTGAACTAGAGTACTGTAGAGGGGGGTAGAATTTCAGGTGTAGCGGTGAAATGCGTAGAGATCTGAAGGAATACCAGTGGCGAAGGCGGCCCCCTGGACAGATACTGACACTCAGATGCGAAAGCGTGGGGAGCAAACAGGATTAGATACCCTG
>NZ_PIGC01000023.1:0-80398 GCF_003050065.1 Vibrio sp. 10N.286.51.C3
GAAAGCCACGGCTCAAGGCCACAACCTCCAAGTAGACATCGTTTACGGCGTGGACTACCAGGGTATCTAATCCTGTTTGCTCCCCACGCTTTCGCATCTGAGTGTCAGTGTCTGTCCAGGGGGCCGCCTTCGCCACTGGTATTCCTTCAGATCTCTACGCATTTCACCGCTACACCTGAAATTCTACCCCCCTCTACAGCACTCTAGTTCACCAGTTTCAAATGCAGTTCCGAGGTTGAGCCCCGGGCTTTCACATCTGACTTAATGAACCACCTGCATGCGCTTTACGCCCAGTAATTCCGATTAACGCTCGCACCCTCCGTATTACCGCGGCTGCTGGCACGGAGTTAGCCGGTGCTTCTTCTGTTGCTAACGTCAAGAGATGCAGCTATTAACTACACCCCCTTCCTCACAACTGAAAGTACTTTACAACCCGAAGGCCTTCTTCATACACGCGGCATGGCTGCATCAGGCTTTCGCCCATTGTGCAATATTCCCCACTGCTGCCTCCCGTAGGAGTCTGGACCGTGTCTCAGTTCCAGTGTGGCTGATCATCCTCTCAGACCAGCTAGGGATCGTCGCCTTGGTGAGCCATTACCTCACCAACTAGCTAATCCCACCTAGGCATATCTTGACGCGAGAGGCCCGAAGGTCCCCCTCTTTGGCCCGCAGGCATTATGCGGTATTAGCCATCGTTTCCAATGGTTATCCCCCACATCAAGGCAATTTCCTAGGCATTACTCACCCGTCCGCCGCTCGACGCCCATTAACGCACCCGAAGGATTGTTAGTGTCGTTTCCGCTCGACTTGCATGTGTTAGGCCTGCCGCCAGCGTTCAATCTGAGCCATGATCAAACTCTTCAATTTAAGATTTTGTGACTCAACGAATACTGACTTCAAAACTAATATTTACCGAAGTAAACATGTAATTCTAAAGCTATTACCATTCCAACAGAATGGTAATGAATTGACTGTGCCGAATAACTACAAATAGTTAAACGTATTGGTCACTCAGTTCATTGAAATCAATTTTGATTCCGAAGAATCTGTTTTATCTAACGATAAAACGTTTTGATATTCATCAACGAGTGCCCACACAGATTGATAGGTTTAAATTGTTAAAGAGCTTTTCCTTTTTGAGCTTCGCTCAAATCGGACGGCCATTTTAGCGATTTAAGTTTTAGTGTCAACCACTATTTTCAAAACTTTTTTCAAGCGCTTAGCTTGGCTAATTTGACCTGCTGATTCGTTTTGGTTTCTTACGAAGCCTTCCCGTTTCAACGAGGTCGCATTATAGAGATTTCGATCACACTGGCAAGCCCTTTTTGAAGTTTTTCTCGTTTTTTTATTCGTTCGATTAAAAAGAGCACAAAACGCCTCAAAAGTAGGCTTTTCTCTTACATCTCTTGCAGTTTCTTAGAGAATAAAGAGACTTTTTCCCAGTTCGTGTACTCAACTTCCTTGGTTGTATCCGTTTCTCCACCTGTCATATTCATAATGAAGCGAATCATGGTTTTATCGAACCAGTTATAACGAGGGTAATAGAGGGCGCCAGCAAACACACCAATCAAAGTAGGTTGCCACGGGGACTTAAGAAGGAACTTCTTAATGTAAGCACTTCCTTCTGGCGTATCTTTTCCTTGGTCTTCTTTACGCGCTGTTAAGTTAACGCAAAAGAAAGCAACCTTGTTTGATTGCAGATGAGCAAGGTTGGCATCAATAAACTGATATAGCTTCTTATTAAGGTGGCCGTAACGAATAGATGCACCAATCAAAACTCGGTCGTATTGAGCAAAGTCAACATTACCAACAGTGTGTAAATCTTGAAGCTCACATTCGAACCCATTCATTTCTTCTTTTATATAGTTCAAGATTTTCTTGGTCTGCCCTTCACGGCTTGAATACAAAAATAGAGCTTTTGCCACAATATGTCCTTAGCTACGCCAAAACGTAGGGGTCAATAAAATTAATAAGGTGAATATCTCTAAACGGCCAAACAGCATAGATACGATCAACACCCATTTAGCCTTGTCATTCACATCGCCGAAGTGCATTGCCACTTCACCTAAGCCTGGACCAAGGTTATTCAATGTTGCCGCCACAGCAGAGAAAGCACTCAGCTCATCCATCCCCGTAGCAATAAGAGCCAACATACAAACTACAAAAACTAATGCGTATGCAGAGAAGAAGCCCCAAACCGCATCAACGACACGTTGTGGTAGCGCCGAACCACCAACCTTGATGGTATAGACAGCACGCGGGTGGACAAGACGCTTCATTTCACGAGCACCCTGTAAAGTAAGCAGTAATATTCGAATGACTTTCATACCGCCACCCGTTGAACCTGCACAACCCCCTATAAAAGAAGAGAACAGAAGCAGCACAGGTAAGAATAACGGCCATTCAGAAAAACCGGTGGTGGTGAAGCCTGCGGTTGTTGAAATAGATACTGTCTGGAACAACGCCTGATCGAAAGCATCATAATACGAATCGTAAGAGTGGTGATTCAGCAATAATAAGAAACAAACTAAGAACAGCACTACTTGAATAAAGATAAAAGCGCGGAACTCAGGATCTTTCCAGTAATACTTAGGATGCACACCGCCTGAAGCAAATGCCGCAAAGTGCAGAGAATAGTTACATGCAGATATAAGAAGGAACACGACCGTAATCATATTGATCGCCGGGCTATTGAAATAACCCATACTCGCATCGTGAGTCGAGAAACCACCAATCGCAATAGTAGAGAAGCTATGGCTGATCGCATCAAAGAAACTCATCCCTGCTAGCCAGAACGCCACTGCACAAGCAATCGTTAGACTCAAATAGATGTACCAAAGTGCTTTTGCCGTTTCAGCAATACGCGGGGTCATCTTGCTGTCTTTTACTGGACCCGGGATTTCAGCACGATATAGCTGCATACCACCGATACCCAGAACAGGAAGGATGGCTACCGCCAATACGATGATACCCATACCACCAAACCACTGCAGGAATTGGCGGTAAAATAGAATTGCTTTAGGTAGATCATCGAGGCCAACAATTACGGTTGCACCTGTCGTCGTTAATGCAGAAAACGATTCAAAAAAGGCATCAGTAACGGAAACACTCGGATTATCTGCGATCAAAAACGGCAGCGCACCAGCACTACCGATTACCGTCCAGAACAACACCACAATGAGAAAGCCATCTCGCGCCTTCAATTCATGTTTATAACGTCGGTTTGGAAACCAGCAAGTTGCTCCACAAAATAATAGAACGAAGAAAGTCGTCACAAATGGCACACCCGCACCATCTCTATAGATCAGTGCGACGAGCGCAGGTGCGAGCATTGATACACTAAAAAGTGCTAATAATAATCCGACGATTCGAATAATTGAGCGAAATTGCATGAGCTATTGAACGAAGCGAAATGCTTCACACTTCCTAGTTGTCTTTGACTTTCGTTACCAGTGCCTTGGCACCGCTTTTATTGATCATGGTTTGGGTAAACGAATCTACCTGAAGGAGCTCGATTTCAATAATAAGCTCAACTTGAACACCATAATCCGCTTGGACTTCAACAGCCTGATGCTGAGCCATAATGGATTGCGCGATTGGCACAAAGCCATAGTCTAACTCTAGCCGTAATTTTGTGGTTATTTTTTTCTCGATAGTTTGAAGCAGCTTAAGAGCTTGTTGTACTCCACCACCATATGCCTTTACTAGGCCACCCGTTCCAAGCTTGATTCCGCCAGAATAACGAGTAACAACAGCCGTCAGTTCACCAACACCAGAACCAGACAGTTGCGCCAAGATAGGCTTACCCGCAGTACCCGAGGGTTCGCCATCATCACTAAAGCCCCACTTCATCGAGTCTTCAGGTCGCCCTACAGCAAAGCCCCAACAATTATGTCGCGCTGATGAATGCTCTTTTTTTACCTGTTCTACGAACTGTTTAGCAGCTTCTACACTTGGAGTATGAGCAAGATGAGTAATGAAGACGCTCTTCTTGATCTCTTCTTCAAACCGAGCCGACGCTGACGGTATTAAATAGGGCTGTTCATTCATATCGTTAACTTAATTAATAAGAGCGGCGAAGTGTATCACGCGTGAATAATAAGGGTTAGAGGATCTGTGCCATCGCACAATGTTAAACAATTGTTTAAAAAATGTATTGAAATTCACCAAGCAGAGGTACAGACTAGAATGACTGGTCTTACCAGGTATTCTACAATAATAGAAAGATAACAAGATTCTCTCAAACAATCGTGGATTGTATGTCATGGAGATAGACAATGATTTACCAAGCTAACACCTTACAGGTAAAGGAATTACAAGATGGTATTGCAGAACTTAGCTTCTGTGCTCCGGCCTCTGTAAACAAACTCGACCTTGCTACTTTAGAATCACTAGACAAAGCGTTAGATGCTCTTAATGCTCACGCTGGATTACGTGGTTTAATCTTAACTTCAAACAAAGACGCGTTCATCGTAGGCGCAGACATCACTGAATTTCTTGGCCTATTTGCTAAGCCAGAAGCAGAACTTGATGAATGGTTAAGATTCGCTAATTCAATCTTCAGCAAGCTAGAAGACCTTCCTGTCCCAACTCTTTCAATGATGCGTGGCCATGCCCTTGGCGGCGGCTGTGAATGTGTACTCGCTACCGATTTCCGTATCGGTGACAAGACCACCAGCATAGGCCTACCAGAAACCAAACTTGGCATCATGCCTGGCTTTGGTGGTTGTGTGCGTCTGCCACGTGTTATCGGTGCTGACAGTGCAATGGAAATTATCACGCAAGGCAAAGCATGCCGTGCAGATGAAGCACTTAAAGTTGGCTTGTTAGATGCGATTGTTGAAACAGACCAACTATTAGAATCAGCGATTAACACTGTTTCTCTAGCAGCCAATGAAAAACTCGATTGGCAGCTACGTCGTAAACAAAAAACATCAGCGCTTTCATTAAGCAAACTAGAAGCGATGATGAGCTTTACCATGGCGAAAGGCTTAGTTGCTCAAAAAGCCGGACCTCATTATCCAGCGCCAATCACTTCTGTGATTGCAATTGAAGAAGCGGCACGAAGCGATCGTGATGCTGCACTCGATACCGAACGTAAGCACTTCGTCAAGCTAGCGAAATCAGAAGAAGCTAAAGCACTAGTCGGCTTATTCCTAAATGACCAATACATCAAAGGCCTAGCGAAGCAAGCGGGTAAGTCTGCAAACAAAGCAACTGAGCGTGCAGCCGTACTCGGCGCAGGCATCATGGGCGGCGGTATTGCTTACCAATCAGCGTTAAAAGGCGTGCCCGTGATGATGAAAGACATCGCACAAGCGTCTCTTGACCTTGGTATGAACGAAGCTTCTAAGCTGTTGAATAAACGCTTATCACGCGGTCGCCTAGATGGATTCAAGATGGCAGGCATTCTGTCTTCTATTACTCCAAGTCTGCATTATGCAGGTGTTGAACAATCAGATGTGATTGTGGAAGCGGTTGTAGAAAATCCTAAAGTAAAAGCAGCAGTGCTGAGTGAAGTTGAAGGTCTCGTGGGTGAAGACACAGTTCTTACATCAAACACCTCAACGATTCCGATCAACCTGTTAGCGAAATCTTTGAAGCGCCCAGAAAACTTCTGTGGCATGCACTTCTTTAACCCAGTGCATCGCATGCCTTTGGTTGAGATCATCCGTGGCGAGCATACTTCAGAAGAAACCATTAATCGCGTAGTCGCTTACGCAGCGAAGATGGGCAAATCCCCTATCGTTGTTAACGACTGCCCAGGCTTCTTCGTAAACCGTGTACTTTTCCCTTACTTTGGCGGTTTCAGCATGTTGCTACGTGACGGTGCTGATTTCACTAAGATCGATAAAGTGATGGAGCGTAAGTTCGGTTGGCCAATGGGCCCAGCTTACTTGCTAGACGTTGTGGGTCTAGACACAGCACACCACGCACAAGCTGTAATGGCACAAGGTTTCCCTGAGCGTATGGGTAAAGAAGGTCGTGATGCGATCGACGCACTTTACGTTGCTGAAAAATACGGTCAGAAGAACGGCAGCGGTTTCTACACATACAGCGTAGACAAACGCGGTCGTCCTAAGAAGACCTTCTCTGAAGACATTCTTCCTATCTTGGCTGACGTATGCCAACAGCCGCAAGACTTTGATGACCAAACAATTATCCAGCGCGTGATGATTCCAATGATCAACGAAGTGGTGCTTTGTCTAGAAGAAGGCATTATCGCGACACCGCAAGAAGCGGATATGGCACTGGTTTACGGTTTAGGCTTCCCTCCATTCAGAGGCGGCGTATTCCGCTACTTAGACAGTGTGGGCATTGGTAACTTCGTTGAAATGGCGAAAGGCTACCAAGACTTAGGTGCAATGTACCAAGTTCCTCAGCTATTGCTTGATATGGCAGCGAAGGGCGAAAGCTTTTACGACAGCCAACAAGCCAGTTCTCTGTAACCCACATTTGGAAAAGGAATAGCAAAATGAAAAATGTAGTTGTTGTTGATTGCCTTCGTACCCCAATGGGACGTTCCAAAGGTGGAGCTTTCCGTCACACTCGTGCTGAAGATCTGTCGGCACATTTGATGAAAGGCATTTTAGAGCGCAACCCAGAAGTAAACCCTGTCGAAATTGAAGATATTTACTGGGGTTGTGTACAACAAACGCTAGAGCAAGGCTTCAACGTTGCACGTAACGCTGCCTTGCTTGCTGGCCTACCGATTGAGATTGGTGCGGTGACGGTCAACCGTTTATGTGGTTCATCTATGCAAGCTCTGCATGATGCAACCCGCTCTATCATGGTTGGTGATGCTGAAATCTGCCTGATCGGTGGTGTGGAGCACATGGGCCACGTACCAATGAACCACGGTGTTGATTTTCACCCTGGCATGTCGAAACACGTAGCGAAAGCTGCCGGTATGATGGGCCTAACCGCTGAGATGCTAGGTAAAATGCACGGTATTAGCCGTGAAGACCAAGATGCATTCGCAGCACGATCACATGCTCGCGCTCAAGCAGCAACAGTTGAAGGTCGTTTCAAAAATGAAATCCTGCCAACAGAAGCTCACGCAGCAGACGGTTCACTGTTCACTCTGGATTACGATGAAGTCATTCGCCCAGAAACTACGGTTGAAGGCTTATCTCAGCTTCGCCCGGTATTTGACCCAGCAAACGGTACGGTGACAGCAGGTACTTCATCAGCATTGTCTGATGGTGCTTCTGCAATGCTTATCATGAGCGAAGAGAAAGCCAACGCACTTGGCCTTAAGATTCGTGCTCGCGTGAAGTCGATGGCTATCGCAGGCTGTGATCCTTCAATCATGGGTTACGGCCCAGTACCAGCAACCCAAAAAGCACTAAAACGTGCAGGCCTAACCATTGAAGATATGGGTGTAATTGAGCTAAACGAAGCGTTCGCGGCGCAATCTCTTCCATGTGCGAAAGACCTAGGTCTACTGGATGTGGTTGATGAGAAAGTAAACCTTAACGGCGGTGCGATTGCTCTTGGTCACCCACTAGGCTGTTCTGGTTCTCGTATCTCGACGACCCTAATCAACCTGATGGAAGCACAAGATGTGAAATACGGCTTAGCGACCATGTGTATTGGTTTAGGCCAAGGTATTGCAACGGTATTTGAACGCCCATAGCGATCACTGACGGTAATACTTGAAGGGTAATTTTTTGTGCAGCTATATTTATATAGCTGCACTTTTTATTACTCGACATCCTACAATACATAGATTCGTTCAGCGAACTTAACGAAAGAAAATCACTACTTACATCTATGCACAAAACGCATAGATTCAATGTTGATGTTTCATTATTTTTTCTCGGATGATTCAACTAAAGTTACTTCAGTTTCCTAATATTCCTCCACGGAGCAGATCATGTTTAAAGCACTTGTACTAAACCAAGAAGACAAAAAAACTATCGCGTCAGTTTCTCAAATTGAAGAGTCTCAATTACCAGAAGGTAACGTGAAGATTGATGTTAGCTACTCTTCTTTGAACTACAAAGATGGTTTGGCGATTACAGGTAAAGGGCGCATTGTTCGCAACTTCCCTATGGTTCCTGGTATCGACCTTTCTGGTGTGGTTTCACAATCTGATGACCCACGCTACAAAGCGGGCGACGAAGTTGTTCTAACTGGTTGGGGTGTTGGTGAAGGTCACTGGGGCGGCATGGCTGAGAAAGCAAGCCTAAACGGTGATTGGTTAGTACCAATGCCTGCAGGTCTTGACGCTAAGAAAGTAATGGCGATTGGCACAGCTGGCTTCACTGCGATGCTTTGTGTGCAAGCTATCGTAGATGCAGGCATCAAACCTGAAGACGGTGAAATCCTAGTAACAGGTGCAAGTGGCGGTGTAGGCAGTGTATCTATCACTCTACTAAACCAACTGGGTTACAAAGTAGCAGCAGTTACTGGCCGTGCTTCTGTAAACGGTGAACTACTGAAATCATTAGGCGCAACACGTATTGTAGAGCGTGCTGAACTAGAAGAACCAGCGAAACCACTAGAGAAACAACTGTGGGCTGGCGCTATCGATACCGTAGGCAGCAAAGTGCTTGCGAAAGTATTGGCGCAAATTGATTACAACGGTGCGGTTGCGATGTGTGGTCTAGCAGGCGGTTTTGACTTACCAACAACGGTAATGCCATTCATTCTGCGTAACGTTCGCCTACAAGGTGTGGATTCAGTAATGTGCCCTCGTGAAAAACGTATTAAAGCGTGGGAGCAACTGGCTGAGCTACTACCAGAATCTTTCTACGCTCAAGCAACCAAAGAAGTGTCTTTAGACGGTGCTATTCAAGCTGCAGAAGACATCACTAACGGTCAAATCACTGGTCGCGTAGTCATTAAACTATAGATTCTCAAACACAAGGTTATCAAACCTTAAGCGCCACCTTTAAGCTTGGATAACCCAAAACAACAAAGGGCTGATTTGTATCAGCCCTTTTGCGTTTTTGTCATTCGGGTCAAGTGAACCCAGACTCATTCCTAGTTAACCCAAGCCGACATCGGCAATTCGCTTTTGAATCAACTCACCACATTCCTCTTTGACCACTCTTCTCAACCATTGTTGTGAAGCAGAAGAGTCGCAACGCGAGTGCCAGATCAGTGAGTAATCAAACGGCATAAACTCGAATGGCAGCGGCTTGACGACTAAGTCATAACGCTCAGCGACCAAATAAGCCAAATCAGCAGGTACAGTGATCACCAACGGCATTCTATCAACAATCGCCAATGCGGCTTCAAGGTGATAAGCACGCAACACCATTTTTCGAGGCTGTTGATTAGCTAACGCGTTGTCTAATAAAGCCTTAACACCATCACTGATCGCAATCATCGCATGCGGGAGTGATACATAGTCTTCAAGGCTTAAAGGCTGGTCCGCCAATGGATGATTTTTAGATAACAGACACGACACACCAACCGGCCCCAAGACCTCTTGATGAAGTGGTGCAATGCTGCCACTCGGACGACAGATCGCCATATCAACGCGTTCGGTGCTGAGTTGCTTAAACAAATGTTCATGCTGCAGCGGTGCAAACTCCAAAGAGATGTTCGGCGCTTGCTCATAAATCTTCGGTAGTGCATAAGGTAGGATGGTTTGCATCGCGTAGTCAGTGGTCGCAATCAGGAAGCGCTCACTGCAGTAGTAGGGGTCAAAATCACTCGGGCTAAGTAATTGGCGGAATGATTCTAAAGGCTGATCAATGCGTTGGCTGATCTCAAGTGCTTTTTTGGTGGGGATAAGGTGCTGACCTTGTCGCGTAAACAAGGGATCGTTGAGTAACTCTCTTAAGCGCCCTAATACTCGGCTGGTTGCCGACTGACTTAAGTTAAGACGAATCGCGGCCTGGCTAACACTACCCTCTTCAATCAATACCTTTAAAGCGACCAATAAATTCAGGTCTCTACGATAGATATCTTCTAATTCCACACCACTTACCTAGCTGTATACGATTGTCATTGATCACTAAGTTGTTTATAGCATGCTTTAGATAAAAAAAATCCCGCAATTACGCGGGGAAGCCCAAGAAAATCTGGGGATAGTGTCGGAATGTTGTCGTATCGGAATTTGCTTGTTGTATTCGGGTTAGTGCTCTCGCTCTTCGGCTATACCTTGCCAACGGCGCATCTCCACCCAAATACCAATAATCGTTGCTACTATGCCAAAAATAGGCATCAGTGAGGTCTCTGTCGATGAACGTAGTACTAACGCACAAAAAGAAATAAAACAGAGAACCGAATAAATTGTTAATCTATCTAATCCTGTCAACATCGCCACTCCTTAGCTAGTTGCCTTTGTTTCGAGTTGTTATCAACTTGTTAACTAAGTTATAGGAAATGATTCTGTTTGCCAAGCACTTATTGCATATTTTTTCTGCAGACGTATTATTCACTCGTTAGATAGATATAGAGATACAAACCATGACATTCAAACCTGAACTGGCAACCCATACTTTAGAAGCTGAAGGCCTGCGTTGCCCAGAACCAGTAATGATGGTCAGGAAGACAATTAGAAACATGCAGGATGGCGATGTGTTACTGGTAAAAGCTGACGATCCTTCGACAACTCGAGATATTCCGAGCTTTTGCCGATTCATGGATCACCAGTTGGTAGGCCAAGCAACAGAAACGTTGCCTTACCAGTATTTGATCAGAAAGGGATTGGAGGCGTAGCGCCCCACCGACTATCAAGTATCAAAAAAGCCGCTGGTACCTTATGTTCTTAAATAGAACTCAGAGTACCAGCGGCTTTTTGTTTATTCGCTTCTAGACTTGTTTTGCAGATGCTCCAGCTGATGCTGAATTTCTCGGATATCTTTGCGCATCGGAATAATATGCGCGACCCGAATCCAAGCCTCTACCGCAAGCGCAGTCATGATGATGGCACCCGCGACCATTGGTAGCCACATGTCCGTCAACACCATGCCTAATAGTGTAAGTGCAAGACCAAAGGTAAATAGATAACTTTGGCTTTGTGGAGTAATACCCATATAACGCGTCAACATAATCATGCCCTCGTGTTCTTAACTCACAAGATTAAAATATCATGACAAGTATGACAGTTATATGTCCGTTCGCTCGATAAACCCCACAATACTGTAAGAGTATGACCTACAACACATTACTCTACTAATTGAGTATGATTAGCCTCAATACCACCTATTAATAGAAAGCCGCAGCAATAGCCAAACCAACGAACAACAAGGCCGTGATCTTACGAATCAGGTCAAGCGGCATCTTGTCTGCCGACAATTTACCGATGATCACCACAGGCACATTCGCCAATAACATACCAATGGTAGTACCCAAAATCACCCACGCTAATGCATCCGCATATTGAGCCCCTAGGATAGAGGTCGCAATCTGGGTTTTATCACCGATCTCTGCAATAAAGAAAGCGATAAAACTGGCGACAAACGGGCCTCGGTTTGAGATCTGTTCATCGTCATCTAACTTATCCGGAATCAGAATCCACCCCGCCATCGCAATGAAACTGACCACCAGCACCCACTTTAAGACTTCAGGAGATAAGTAATCTGCGACCACAACCCCGAGCCATGCTGCAAGGGCATGATTGGCAATGGTGGCAAAGAAGATAGCCGCGATGATAGGTATCGGCTTGCGATATCGACTGGCTAATAAAAGAGATAGCAACTGAGTCTTATCACCGATCTCGGCTAAGGCGACAGTTGTAATTGAAATTGCTAAAACGCTCACGACATGCTCATTTGGGATGGAGATTATTATATTTAACCATAGACAAACCTCGCGCCCCATCCCGGTTCACGATGCTTGTCTAAGGTCTTGCTAAGCGCCACCAAGGTGGTGGTTGCCTCGAACGCCATGATGATTTTGCATCAATTATGTTGACGGACGAACTCATTCAATAGGATATGAATAAGTAAGCTACTCCCCAAAGACCGCGAGATTTTAATCACCCACGCTTTCAAACACAAGTGTCAAACTTATCAAAATATCCACTTGTGCCGAAAAACAAACATTAAAGGCAAAAAAATCCACTAAACGACATTTTAGACCACTAATTAAACAAGATTACCCCTACTCGCTTTACGAATATCTCGGTATACTCAGAGGTTATTTTTCTCATTCATTTAAAAGAATCGCGCGAACCTGACTATGCAAAAATACGATATCAAAACCTTCCAGGGAATGATCCTCGCGCTGCAGGATTACTGGGCTCAAAACGGTTGTACCATTGTTCAACCTCTAGATATGGAGGTAGGTGCAGGCACCTCTCACCCAATGACATGTCTACGAGCACTTGGCCCAGAGCCAATGTCTACAGCTTACGTTCAACCTTCTCGTCGTCCGACCGATGGCCGTTACGGTGAAAACCCTAACCGTCTGCAGCACTACTACCAATTCCAAGTAGCGCTAAAACCATCGCCAGACAATATCCAAGAGTTGTACCTAGGCTCCCTAGAGGTTCTTGGTGTTGACCCACTTGTTCACGACATTCGCTTCGTTGAAGATAACTGGGAAAACCCAACACTAGGCGCATGGGGCCTTGGTTGGGAAGTATGGCTAAACGGCATGGAAGTAACACAGTTTACTTACTTCCAACAGGTTGGCGGCCTTGAGTGTAAGCCTGTAACAGGTGAGATCACTTACGGTATCGAGCGTCTAGCAATGTACATCCAGGAAGTAGATTCTGTTTACGACCTAGTATGGAACGTAGCACCAGACGGTTCTAACGTGACTTACGGTGACATCTTCCACCAAAACGAAGTTGAGCAATCAACATACAACTTCGAGCACGCAGACGTAGATTTCTTATTCACTTTCTTCGATCAGTGCGAGAAAGAGTGTAAAGAGCTACTTGAGCTTGAGAAGCCACTTCCGCTTCCAGCTTACGAGCGCATTCTAAAAGCAGGTCACGCATTCAACATCCTTGATGCGCGCAAAGCTATCTCTGTAACAGAGCGTCAACGTTACATCCTTCGTATCCGCAACCTGACTAAATCAGTTGCTGAGGCGTACTACGCGTCACGTGAAGCGCTTGGCTTCCCAATGTGTAAGAAGGACAAATAATCATGGCGAAGAATTTTCTAATTGAACTGGGTACGGAAGAGCTTCCACCAACAGCACTTCGTTCTCTAGCAGAAGCCTTTGCTTCTAACTTTGAAGCAGGTCTTAAAACGGCTGAGCTTTCTCACGAAGGCATCAAGTGGTACGCAGCGCCTCGTCGTCTAGCACTTAAAGTAACTGCACTGGCTGAAGGCCAAGCGGACAAAGTGGTTGAGAAACGTGGTCCTGCTGTTTCTGTGGCATTCGATGCTGAAGGCAACGCGACCAAAGCGGCACAAGGCTGGGCTCGTGGTAACGGTATTACTGTTGAGCAAGCTGACCGCCTGAAAACAGACAAAGGCGAGTGGCTTCTTTTCAAACAAGAAGTGGCTGGCAAACCTGTTCAAGAATTGGTGATGGACATTGCTGCGAAAGCACTGGCTGGCCTACCAATCCCTAAAGCAATGCGCTGGGGTAACTCAGACATTCAATTTATCCGTCCAGTAAAAACATTGACAGTACTACTAGGTGATGAGCTTGTTGAAGGCGAAATCCTAGGCGTAGCATCTGCTCGTACTATCCGTGGCCACCGTTTCATGGGCGAACAAGAATTCACAATTGACTCTGCTGACCAATACCCTGCGATCCTAGAAGAGCGCGGTAAAGTAATGGCAGATTACGAAGCGCGTAAAGCGATCATCCTTGCTGATTCGCAAAAAGCGGCAGCTGCGGTTGGCGGTACAGCTGACCTAGAAGATGACCTTGTTGAAGAAGTAACGTCTCTGGTTGAATGGCCAGTAGTACTTACAGCGAAGTTTGAAGAAGAGTTCCTAAAAGTACCTTCTGAAGCTTTGGTTTACACCATGAAGGGTGACCAAAAGTACTTCCCTGTTTACGACGAAAACAAGAAGCTACTTCCTAACTTTATCTTCGTATCAAACATCGAGTCTAAAGAGCCTCGCCACGTTATCGAAGGTAACGAAAAAGTTGTACGTCCACGTCTTGCTGATGCTGAATTCTTCTTCAACACAGACCGTAAGCGTCCGCTTATCGACCGTCTTGCTGAGTTAGACCAAGCTATCTTCCAGAAGCAGCTTGGTACTATCAAAGACAAAACAGACCGCATCACAGAACTTGCTGGCTACATCGCTGAGCAAATCGATGCTGACGTTGAGAAATCTAAGCGCGCAGGCCTACTGGCTAAGTGTGACCTAATGACATCTATGGTATTCGAATTCACGGATACACAAGGTGTAATGGGTATGCACTACGCGACTCACGATGGTGAAGACGAGCAAGTTGCACTAGCACTTTACGAGCAGTACATGCCTCGTTTCGCTGGTGACGACCTACCAAGCACGGGTATCTCTTCAGCAGTTGCAATGGCAGACAAGCTAGACACTATCGTAGGTATCTTCGGTATTGGCCAAGCACCAAAAGGTTCTGACCCATTCGCTCTACGTCGTGCATCACTAGGTGTGCTACGTATCATCGTTGAAAACGGCTACAACCTAGACCTAACGGATCTGATCGGTAAAGCGAAAGAATTACTAGGCGACAAGCTTACTAACGAAAACGTAGAAGCTGACGTTATCGACTTCATGCTAGGTCGTTTCCGCGCATGGTACCAAGATGCTGGTTTCAGCGTTGATATCATCCAAGCGGTACTAGCACGTCGTCCAACTAAGCCAGCTGACTTTGACCAACGTGTTAAAGCGGTTTCTCACTTCCGTGAACTGGAAGCAGCAGAAGCACTAGCAGCAGCGAACAAGCGTGTAGGTAACATCCTTGCGAAATTCGATGGCGAGCTACCAGCTGAAATCGACCTAACGCTTCTTCAAGAAGACGCAGAGAAAGCACTGGCTGAAAACGTTGAAGTAATGACGGAAGCACTAGAACCAGCATTCGCGACAGGCAACTACCAAGAAGCCCTAAGTAAGCTTGCTGATCTACGTGAACCGGTTGATGCATTCTTCGATAACGTAATGGTTATGGCTGATGACGAAGCGCTTAAGAAGAACCGTCTAACGCTACTGAACAACCTACGTAACCTGTTCCTACAGATTGCTGACATCTCTCTACTGCAAAAATAAGCACGAGTGAGACAGTTGCTCTCAGTCATACTCTGAGCAACCAAAGGTAAATACCCAAAGGGAAGCGAAAGCTTCCCTTTTTGTTTTTGTGAACCAAGCATTTGTTTGTAGAGGTGTTATTGATTATCTGAATGAATCAGCGCTCAGACTGTAGAGGGCATTGTTTGCTATAACTGACCTGTTTATTCAGGGGAAGGGAACAATGAAAAAAACAGTACTCGCGCTTTCAATACTCGCACTCAGCGCATGCAGCCAAACCAGTGATGACAGCTTATTGCTGACGATCGATAACAACACTGTCGTATTTGAATCGACAGGAAAAGGCACTGTTATCGCTGAACAGGAACTCGCTAAAGGTAGCTATACCTTCTCTATCAGCGATACTCAAAATACCTGTGGCACTAACTATGCGCTGGCCGAAGAGAGTCGTATCAAGTTCAATAAACCCCTTCGCCTAGACGACTGCACCGATAAATCTGAAATCGCTATTAAAGTCTTTCGCGCTAACACCTATCAATTTACGCTCAACCCACAGACCAATGAACTCACGGTTCAGGTAAAGCCAAAGCAGAAGCAAGTACAAAGCTTTGCCTGTCCAGTACCCAGTGACCAACCAACCACCATAGATGTTACTCAAACCTTTGATGATGGCACCGTGGTAAGAGACGCTCTTTCAGGCAAACAAGTCACAGTGACTAATGGCAGCGTCACCATGCAACCTGCAGAAAACAGCCAAGGTGTTCTGCTGCTGGAGAGAGTAGAACCAGAAACCAAGGCTGACTTTAGTTGGGACAACGCTACGGTCTACTTCGTCATGACCGACCGTTTCCACAACGGCAACCCTGATAACGACAACAGCTATGGTCGCAGCCAAGACGGACAAGACGAAATCGGCACCTTCCACGGTGGTGACTTGGCAGGCTTAACCGAAAAACTCGATTACATAGAATCACTCGGTGCTAATGCTATCTGGATAACGTCTCCGTTAGAGCAAATTCACGGCTGGGTTGGCGGCGGTGATCGCGGTGATTTCAAACACTATGGCTACCATGGTTACTACCACCAAGATTGGACCAAGCTTGATGACAACATGGGTACCGAAGACGAGCTGAAAACCTTCATCGATACCGCGCACAGCAAAGGCATTCGTGTTGTTTGGGACGTGGTAATGAACCACACGGGATACGCGACGCTTGCCGACATGCAAGAGTTCGACTTTGGCAAACTCAACCTAACTGATGAAGAAGCCAAACAAACGCTTGGCGAAAACTGGACGGACTGGCAACCAGAAGCTGGCCAGAACTGGCACTACTTCAACAACTACATATCTTACAGCGACAAAGAAGCGTGGGAAAAGTGGTGGGGCAAAGCTTGGCTGCGCAGCGATATTGGCGCTTATGACTCTCCAGGTTACAACAACCTCACCATGTCTTTGGCGCACCTGCCCGATTTCAAAACAGAATCGACAGAGACAACCGGGCTGCCTAACTTCTATCGCAATAAACCCACCAGCGCGACTGATGAACTCAAAACACCTCGTGAACATCTGATCACTTGGTTGTCTGACTGGGTGCGCGAATATGGTGTTGATGGATTTAGGGTCGATACTGCCAAGCACGTTGAACTGGACGCCTGGGCAGAGCTTAAAGAGAGCACTAACCAAGCACTAGCTGAGTGGAAACAGAACAACCCAGACAAAGCCTTAGATGATTTACCTTTCTGGATGACTGGCGAAGTGTGGGCACACAGTGTAGTCAAATCAGATTACTTTGCTAACGGCTTTGATTCGATCATCAACTTTGAATTCCAGAGCGACATCGCCCCTAAGGCGCTGAAGTGTCTATCCGATCTTGATGCTGATTACCTTCGCTACGCAGACAAGATCAACAGTGACAGCGAGTTCAATGTGTTGAGTTATCTCTCGTCTCACGACACCTCACTATTCTGGACACAGCACGGCAGCGACTTTGCCAAGCAGACCAAAGCCGCGAATGCACTGATGCTTGCTCCGGGCGCGGTACAGATCTATTACGGTGATGAGATAGCCCGTGACTTTGGCCCAACAGGTTCCGATCCAATGCAAGGCACCCGTTCAGACATGCCTTGGGATCAAATCTCCGGCGAACGTGCAGAGTTGCTAGAACATTGGCAAGCGCTTGGCCAATTCCGCCAACGCCACCCAGCTGTCGCGCAAGGTAAGCACATCATCCGTAACAGCAAGGGTTATTACGCCTTCGAACGCCAATACCAAGATGACAAGGTGTTGGTTGTGTATACAGGTTCGAAGTAAACACGCACGGTTCTCAAACGAATTTAATCAAAGGGAAACTTCGGCTTCCCTTTTTTGATCACTAAAAGCGCGTTCAATAAGCAAGCTGTCACTCATTAGCCAAACTTTATAGAAGTTTTTTTCGTGTTAGAGCATTTGGCGCTATGCGTCGCAAAAACATTGCGGTATGTTCAAGGAATACACTGATGGCAGGCATAAGGTCTGCCTTACTGACACATAACAAGCAATCACAATGAATTAGGTAAAATAAGTAATGCAGTTCTCTAAGTTTGGTGAAAAGTTTAATCGATACTCTGGAATCACTCGTTTAATGGATGATTTGAATGATGGCCTGCGCACTCCAGGCGCAATAATGCTCGGTGGTGGTAACCCAGCCGCTATCCCAGCCATGCTCGATTACTTTAACCAAGCCAGTGCCGACATGCTCGCCAATGGAGAACTCATCGCCGCCCTCGCCAACTACGATGGTCCGCAGGGCAAAGACAGCTTCATCAAGTCGTTAGCGGCAATGCTGAAAGAGACCTATGGTTGGGACATCAGCGAAAAGAACATCAGCCTGACTAACGGCAGTCAAAGTGGCTTCTTTTACCTATTCAACCTTTTAGCAGGTCAACAGCCTGACGGCTCACATAAGAAAATCCTACTGCCGATCGCACCGGAATACATCGGCTACGGCGACGCGGGTATTGATGACGATATATTTATCTCTTACCACCCAGAGATCGAGCTGCTAGAAAACCGGCAGTTCAAATACCACGTCGATTTTGAACAACTAAAGGTTGATGACTCAGTCGCGGCTATCTGTGCATCTCGTCCAACCAATCCAACAGGCAACGTACTGACCGACGATGAAGTACGTAAACTGGATAAGCTCGCGCGTGAAAACAATATCCCGCTACTGATCGACAATGCTTACGGCCTGCCGTTTCCAAACATCATCTTTGAAGATGTCGAACCGTTCTGGAATGAAAATACGATTCTGTGCATGAGTTTATCTAAGCTTGGTTTGCCGGGTGTGCGTTGCGGTATCGTGATTGCGAGTGAAGAAGTAACCCAAGCACTAACCAACATGAATGGCATCATCAGCTTAGCACCAAGCAGTGTTGGGCCCGCTATCGCCAACCACATGATTGAGAACGGTGACCTGCTGCGCTTGAGCAGTGAAGTGATTAAGCCTTTCTATAAAGAGAAATCTTTACGTGCAGTAAAACTACTACAAGACGCTATCGATGACCCACGCTTCCGTATCCATAAACCTGAAGGCGCTATCTTCTTATGGTTATGGTTTGATGAGCTACCAATCACCACAATGGAACTGTACGACCGCCTTAAAGCTCGCGGCGTATTGATTGTTCCGGGCGAATACTTCTTTATCGGCCAAGAAGATGAGTGGGATCATGCTCACCAGTGCTTACGCATGAACTACGTACAAGATGATGAAGCGATGCAGAAAGGTATTGCGATCATTGCTGAAGAAGTGAAAAAGGCTTACTCAGAGCAGTAATAAGAGCTTTTAGCTTACTGTAGGCCAAATACAAAAAGAGCACCTCATGAGGTGCTCTTTCACTTTTACTTCCCGATATTTTTTAGCTCTAAGGAGCTAACAGTAATTAACCTTCTAGTAGGCTATTACCATTAATAGCAATCTTACGTGGTTGCATCGCTTCTGGGATTTCGCGTTCTAGGTCGATGTGAAGAAGACCATTTTCCATGCTTGCACCTACCACTTTTACGTAGTCAGCCAGTTGGAATTTACGCTCAAAATCGCGCTCTGCAATACCTTGATATACGAAGGTTTTCTCTGCTTCTGCTTTACGCTCACCTTTCACAATTAGCATGTTCTCTTTCTGAGTCAGATCTAATTGATCATCAGCAAAACCAGCAACGGCCATAGTAATACGGTAGTTGTTCTCGTCTTTTTGCTCGATGTTGTATGGAGGGTAACCGCCAGAAGAGTTCTTCGATGTGTTCGCTTCCATCATGTTGAATAGACGATCGAAGCCGATTGCGTTGCGGTAAAGTGGAGTGAAATCTACAGTTCTCATAATGCTATCCTTTTAGTAAGCAATAGTCTTAGCTGCGAATTTTACTGAGATCGAACCTGTGTGTGACCCAGTAAACAGCTAAGAGATTCAATTCGCATTCCTCGGGTTTCACCTCTATTGGCAACAACGCTGGGACATGACAATGAATCAATTTTTAAGTTGTGTGCTGCTAAAGTTATCCTCTGTTGAGCGATACTTCGTCAGCGGTAATGAAGGTTCTGTTTCTTCTCTTTTGAGCAAGACAGTCATCCTCTTCATAAATAGATATATGGATTGAACAAAATAGTTTCAAGGGATTATTTTCAATAATTTTTCCAATTTAATACTTTTCAATACCTTACAGACACAAAAAAGCACCGCCAATAGGCAGTGCTTTTCATAATTTTAATCATTTAGATTTGGACTACACATCCAAATTGGCAACTTTAAGCGCATTCTCTTCGATGAAGTTACGACGCGGTTCTACTTGGTCGCCCATCAACGTTGTAAACAACAGATCAGCACCAACAGCATCTTCAATCGTTACTTGCATCATACGACGAGTTTCAGGATCCATTGTCGTTTCCCAAAGCTGATCCGGGTTCATCTCACCTAGACCTTTGTATCGCTGTAGGCTTAGACCACGACGAGACTCTTTCACTAACCAGTTCAGAGCATCAACGAAGCTAGAAACTTCTTGAGTACGCTCACCACGCTTAATGTAAGCGCCTTCTTCAATCAAGCCATCAAGTGCTTCAGAAAGATCCGCTAGCTTACCAAACTCTTTAGAGTTAATAAGATCGATGCTCAGTAGGTGTTCATGAGTCACACCATGAGTACGAACCACAATCTTAGGAACGCTTAAGCCTAGCTCTTCGTGTTTTTCAACTTCAAGGCTGTATTGGCTCGCACCTACTTCTTTCGCGTTTAGCTGCTCAACAAGCTGCTTACCCCAAGCTTCAACTGCCGCATCATCATGACACTGCTCAGCCGTTAGACGAGGAACGTAAATCAGTTCGTGAACCAATGCACGTGGGTAACGGCGGCTCATACGATCAACAAGCTTGATGCCTGCATTGTATTGCTGAACAAGCTTCTCTAAACCTTCACCTGCAAATGCTGGCGCTTCAGGGTTAACGTGCAGTTCTGCATTGTCTAGAGCCAAAGATACTTGATACTGGTTCATTGCATCTTCATCTTTAATATACTGCTCTTGCTTACCCTTCTTCACCTTGTAAAGTGGCGGTTGAGCAATGTAGATGTAGCCACGTTCAATCAGCTCTGGCATTTGACGGTAGAAGAACGTCAGTAGCAGAGTACGGATGTGAGAACCATCGACATCGGCATCGGTCATGATGATGATGTTGTGGTAACGCAGTTTATCTGGGTTGTATTCGTCACGGCCAATACCACAACCAAGAGCTGTGATTAGCGTTGCTACTTCTTGAGAAGACAGCATTTTATCGAAACGTGCTTTCTCTACGTTAAGGATTTTACCTTTCAGCGGTAGGATTGCTTGGTTCTTACGGTTACGACCCTGCTTAGCTGAACCGCCAGCAGAGTCTCCTTCCACAATATATAGTTCAGACAGTGCAGGATCTTTTTCCTGACAGTCAGCAAGCTTACCTGGAAGACCCGCTAAATCTAATGCGCCTTTACGACGAGTCATTTCACGAGCTTTACGCGCTGCATCACGAGCACGTGCTGCATCAATAATTTTAGAACAAACTGTTTTCGCTTCACCTGGGTTCTCAATCAGGAACTCAGACAACTTCTCACCCATTGTAGATTCAACGGCAGACTTCACTTCTGAAGAAACCAGCTTATCTTTAGTTTGGCTTGAGAACTTAGGATCAGGCACTTTAACAGAAACAATCGCTGTCAAACCTTCACGAGCATCATCACCAGAGGTCGCAGTCTTCGCTTTCTTAGAGAAGCCTTCCTTGTCCATGAAGCTGTTCAGAGTACGCGTTAGCGCCGCACGGAAACCAGCTAAGTGAGCACCACCATCGCGTTGAGGGATGTTGTTGGTGAAACAGTAGATATTTTCTTGGTAGCCGTCATTCCACTGCATCGCAACTTCAACGGTAATACCGTCTTCACGCTCAGAGTTGAAGTGGAAGATTTTTTGGATGATTGGCGTTTTGTTGGTATTAAGGTGCTCAACAAACGCTTGGATACCGCCTTCGTATTCGAAGTGATCCATTTTGTCTTCTTCGCGCTCATCAATTAGCTTAATTGATACACCTGAGTTCAAGAATGATAGCTCACGTAGACGCTTAGCTAAAATGTCGTAATGGAACTCGATGTTAGTGAAGGTTTCTTCACTCGGCCAGAAACGAATCTCTGTACCTGTTTTATCCGTGTCACCGATAACCGCTAGTGGCGCTTGAGGCTCACCGTGGCTGTAGGTTTGAGTGTGGATTTTGCCACCACGGTGGATAGTAAGAGTAACTTGCTTAGAAAGTGCGTTAACTACTGAAACACCAACACCGTGCAGACCACCAGATACCTTGTACGAGTTATCATCGAACTTACCACCAGCGTGAAGAACCGTCATGATTACTTCTGCTGCTGATACGTTTTCTTCTGGGTGCAATTCTGTTGGAATACCACGGCCGTCATCGCTTACAGACACAGAACTATCTTCATGGATAGTTACAATGATGTCATTACAGTGACCAGCTAGCGCTTCATCAATAGAGTTATCTACCACCTCAAAAACCATGTGGTGCAGACCGGTACCATCATCCGTGTCGCCAATGTACATTCCAGGACGCTTACGTACCGCATCCAGACCCTTCAGTACTTTAATACTCGATGAATCGTAATTATCTGACATAGTTACTCTCTGACTAATTATCCTTGCTCTATTTTGCCATGTTCCACATGAAACATCCTGCTATTTTCGTCATGCATATCTGCAATCTGATCAGCGGTAATAGAGCTTACAAAAACTTGAGCCTGGGTCGCCTTCAAACACTCAGCAAGACGTGCTCGGCGTTGGCTATCTAATTCGGAAGCGAAGTCATCTATTAAATAGATGCACTGCTTACCTGTCATTTGAGTGAGGTGTTGCCCTTGTGCTACTCGTAGCGCGCACACCATCAACTTCAATTGACCTCGTGACAAGACATCTTCCACTGGAGTGCCGTTCACTTTTATCTTCAGATCCGCTTTGTTGGGTCCACTAAAGGTGTAACCAAGTTGCTGATCCCTTTCAAAATTCTTTTCTAATATCTCGGCGTATGGGGTGTCTTTGTCCCAGCCACGATAATAGTTAATCTTTATCTCAAACTCAGGAAGGAAGGTCGCACAGATCTCTTCGGCGACTTCTTTGAGCTGATCAACGTAGGTGGCACGCCACTGACTGATGCTTTCAGCTAAACGGGCCAGTTCTTGGTCCCAATAGCTCAGCTCTCGATAGTGGGTTGCCGTTTTCAATAAGGCGTTTCGCTGCTTATTGAGGCGCTTTACCCTACCCCACGCATCATAAAAGCCCGACTCACTGTGGAAGACTCCCCAATCAATGAATGCTCGGCGATGCTTAGGTCCATCTGTCAGTAAATCAAACCCTTCGGGGTGAATCAACTGCAAAGGTAAGACTTGAGCTAACTGAGCCAACTTTTGCCCAGTTTGACCGCTTATTTTAACCTCTGTCGTGCCATCGCGCTGCTTATTAATGCCAATTGGCAGCTCAAATTGATCCGAGGTCATAAAACGGCCGTGTACAAACAGCTCACTACACTCGTTTTGTATGATACGACCGGTAAGTGAACTCTTGAATGAGCGACCGTGTCCGAGCAGATACACCGCTTCAAGGACGCTGGTTTTGCCGCTTCCGTTAGCCCCTATAAGAAAGTTAAAGCCTGATGACGGTTGAATGTCACAGGCTTCAATATTTCTAAACTGCTTAACGATTAAGCGCGATAAAGGCATAACGTCTTCATATTAATCTTCAATCACGACTCGGTAGGTCAACATGGGGCAGCTTATAAGCGAATTGGCATAACAACGTACATCGCGCTGTCATCTTGTGCGTTCTCAATAAGAGCACTCGCATTGGCGTCTGACATTGAGATACGAACCTGTTCACAACGCAGTGTGTTCAGAACATCCAATACGTAGCTTACGTTAAAGCCAATCTCTAGAGCATCACCGTCGAAGTTAACATCGAGTACTTCTTCTGCTTCTTCTTGCTCTGGGTTGTTCGCGGTAATACGCATCTCGCTATCTGCAAGATTAACGCGAACACCACGGAATTTTTCATTCGATAGAATCGCAGCACGAGAAAATGCTGAACGTAATTCATCACAGCCAGCTTCAAGTGTCTTGGTGGTATTTTGCGGCATTACGCGGCGATAATCAGGGAAACGACCATCTACTAACTTAGAAGTGAAGACATAGTTGTTCACTTCCGCACGCACGTTAGAGTTACCGATTTGTAGTGTTACTGGCTGTTCAGGTGCATCCAATAGCTTCACTAGCTCTTGCACACCTTTACGAGGAACAATGATCTGCTTCTGAGCAAAATCCGCACCCAGTTGTGCTTGAGATACTGCCATACGGTGACCATCGGTCGCCACGCTGCGCAGGATAGAGCCTTCAATCTCAAACAACATACCGTTGAGGTAGTAACGAACATCTTGGTTCGCCATTGAGAATTGCGTTTTCTCGATAAGACCGCGAAGTTCAGCTTGTGTCACTGACACTTCAACTTCACTGCTCCAGTCTTCAATATTAGGAAAATCTGCCGCAGGTAATGTTGCTAATGAGAAGCGGCTACGACCAGAGCGAACCTGAATACGGTCACCATCCAATACCACAGTGATCACTGAGTTATCTGGTAATCCACGGCAGATATCTAGGAATTTACGTGAAGGTACGGTAATGCTGCCCGCTTCGAAATCACCTTCAAGCGTTACACGGCTGATCAGTTCAACTTCTAGATCCGTCGCTGTCATCGACAACACGTTATCTTCTACTTTAATCAGTAGGTTTCCTAGAATTGGAAGCGTTGGCCTGCCACCGAGTGCGCCAGATACTTGTTGTAATGGCTTAATCAGGTGACTACGTTCAATGGTAAATTTCATATCTTGCTCTTACGGTCTAAATGGCACTGCGTAATAGTACGTGGCCAAGATTCTGCTTATTAAGGTTAAGAATACTGTGTATTAAGAAGAAAGGGTACGAATCAGGTTCGAATAATCTTCTTTAATGTCGTGGCTCTCTTCACGCAGCTGAGCAATCTTACGACAAGCATGCAGTACCGTCGTGTGGTCACGACCACCGAATGCATCGCCAATCTCAGGCAAGCTGTGGTTTGTTAGCTCTTTCGCCAGTGCCATCGCCAATTGGCGTGGACGAGCAACAGAACGAGAACGACGCTTAGACAATAGATCAGCGACTTTGATTTTGTAGTACTCGGCTACTGTCTTTTGAATGTTATCAATAGTGACCAGTTTTTCTTGCAGTGCAAGTAGGTCACGCAGTGCTTCACGCACGAAGTCAATCGTGATCGGACGGCCAGTGAAGTTTGCATTGGCAATAACACGGTTCAATGCGCCTTCCAGCTCACGAACGTTAGAGCGCAGGCGCTTGGCAATAAAGAACGCCACTTCATCCGCAAGGTGAATTTGGTGGTCTTCTGCTTTCTTCATCAAGATCGCAACACGCGTCTCAAGCTCTGGTGGCTCAATCGCAACCGTCAAACCCCAGCCGAAGCGAGATTTAAGACGATCCTCTACCCCGTTGATCTCTTTTGGATAACGGTCAGACGTTAGGATGATCTGTTGGTTACCTTCAAGCAGCGCGTTAAAGGTATGGAAGAACTCTTCTTGAGAACGCTCTTTATTGGCAAAGAATTGGATGTCATCTATAAGCAATGCGTCAACACTACGGTAGTAGCGCTTAAATTCTTCGATCGCGTTGTTTTGCAGGGCCTTTACCATATCCTGAACAAAACGTTCTGAGTGCATGTAAACCACTTTCGCATTTGGCTTATTATCAACAATGGCGTTACCCACCGCATGCAACAAGTGCGTTTTACCTAAACCAGTGCCGCCGTATAGGAACAACGGGTTGTAGGCTGTTCCTGGGTTATCAGAAACCTGACGTGCCGCAGCCAAACCCAGTTGGTTCGACTTACCTTCAACAAAGTTATTGAACTTATGTTTTGGGTTCACGTTTGAGCGGTGATTCAAATCAACCGCGACAGGCTCTTCATCACGCCAAATATTATGGACAGGCTTGCGAGCTTGTAATTGCGCAGGTGCTGATGACTCAGCGGCCACATCGGCTGCAGTACGAGTCTGAGTCGGTGCTGGTGTCGCAGGCTTTGGTGCAATCACACGCTTGCTTCCCACTTCAAAATGAAGATGTGGGATATCGTTGCCGCAATATTCTTGCAGCAAACGGTTAATGCTATTTAGATACTTATCACGAACCCAATCGAGTACGAAACGGTTCGGTGCAAATAGAGTTAGAGTATTGTCATTGAGCTCCGCTTGTAACGGACGAACCCACATACTGAATTCTGTAGCTGGTAACTCTTCTTGAAGCTGTTGCAAACACTGCAACCAAAGCGAAGATGACACGGTGCCCCCACTCTATTTAAGTAATATGAAATGACTGCTAATTTTACCTGTTGATAAGTCAGATCACCAGCAATTGATCACAGATCCAGTGAATAAGATCCAAGTTATTCACAATAAATTTGTAATTAATCGGTGGATCCACACATCTTGCCCCTAATTTACTCACACAATGATCCACTTATGCCCGGATCCTTGCTAGTTATCCCCAAATTGGGAATTCAATCTGGTTATGGTTAATAACATCTGGTTATTTATTCTATTGAGCATTTTCCCAGTAACATCCAACCCTATAAATATAAGGAGTTACCAAATGAATAACTGGATTAAGGCTGCAATTGCGGCTATCGCACTCTCTGCTGCTACTGTTCAAGCTGCGACTGAAGTTAAAGTCGGCATGTCTGGTCGCTACTTCCCGTTTACGTTCGTTAAGCAAGACCAGCTACAAGGTTTTGAAGTAGATTTATGGGATGAGATCGGTAAGCGTAACGATTACAAGGTTGAATACGTAACGGCAAACTTCTCTGGTCTGTTTGGTCTTCTTGAAACGGGTCGCATCGATACTATTTCAAACCAAATTACAATGACAGATGCACGTAAAGCGAAATACCTATTCGCAGACCCATACGTAGTAGACGGCGCACAAATTACCGTTCGTAAAGGTAATGACAGCATTAAAGGTATCGAAGACCTAGATGGTAAGACGGTTGCGGTAAACCTAGGCTCAAACTTTGAACAACTGCTTCGCAGCTACGACAAAGATGGCAAGATCAATGTGAAAACCTACGATACAGGTATTGAACATGATGTCGCATTGGGTCGTGCAGATGCATTCGTAATGGATCGCCTATCAGCATTAGAGCTTATCAAGAAGACAGGTCTACCATTACAACTAGCTGGTCAGCCATTCGAAACCATTGAAAACGCTTGGCCTTTCGTGGACAACGATAACGGCAAAAAACTGCAAGCAGAAGTAAATGAAGCATTAGCAGCAATGCGCGCAGATGGTACGCTAGAAAGTATCTCTCAGAAATGGTTTGGTGCGGACATTACTCAGAAGTAATTACTCACTTTCTCCATTCAAGGCCCACTGCTTTATACAGCGGTGGGCTTTTTGCTTTTGTGCACTGATTAAAAAACCTGATAGAACAGTACTTACATATAGAACAACACTTCCAATAAAAATACGAGATAGATTATGGGATTTGACTTTAATTACATGCTAGAGCTGTTGCCGATACTACTAAAGTATTTAGGCACCACGATGGAGATGGCGACTTGGGGCTTGTTCTTTGCTCTGATCCTGTCTCTGATACTGGCGAATATTCGTGTATTCAAAATCCCAGTACTCGACCAACTGAGCCAGCTTTACATTAGCTTCTTCCGAGGCACACCACTGTTGGTGCAGCTGTTTCTCCTTTATTACGGCTTACCACAAGTCTTCCCGTGGATGGTTGGATTGGATGCCTTCAGCGCCGCTGTGATTGGCTTAACCCTGCACTTTGCCGCGTATATGGCAGAAAGTATTCGTGCCGCGATTATCGGTATTGATCGCAGCCAGATGGAAGCCAGCCTTTCGGTCGGTATGACAACCAGCCAAGCGATGCGCCGAGTGATCTTACCGCAAGCAACTCGCGTGGCACTGCCATCATTGATGAACTACTTCATCGACATGATCAAGTCGACTTCACTAGCCTTCACCCTAGGTGTCGCCGAAATCATGGCTAAAGCTCAGATGGAGGCTTCTTCTAGTTTCCGCTTCTTCGAGGCTTTCTTAGCGGTAGCGCTGATTTACTGGGGCGTGGTGGTTATCCTCACTCGTATTCAAATTTGGGCCGAAGTGAAACTGAATAAGGCGTATGTACGATGATCAAATTACAAAATATCCACAAGCAGTTTGGTGACACCGAAGTTTTGAAAGGGATCGACCTAGAAATCAAGCAAGGTGAGATAATTGTCATCATAGGTTCAAGTGGGACTGGTAAATCTACTTTACTGCGTTGTGTGAACTTTCTAGAGCAAGCCGATCAAGGCACTATTTCGATTGATGATATTAATGTCGATGCTCAGAAACACACCAAAGCAGAGGTGCTGGCACTGCGTCGTAAGACCGGTTTTGTGTTCCAAAACTATGCCCTGTTCGCTCACCAAACCGCGAGACAGAATATTGCTGAAGGTTTAATTACCGTTCGTGGTTGGAAAAAGCAGCAAGCCCATGAAAAAGCACAACAAATACTTGATGATATTGGCTTGGGAGACAAAGGTGAGAGCTACCCAGCCGCGCTCTCTGGTGGCCAGCAACAACGGGTGGGTATTGGCCGTGCAATGGCACTACAACCCGAGCTTTTACTGTTTGATGAGCCGACTTCAGCGCTCGATCCTGAGTGGGTTGGCGAAGTTCTTAACCTAATGAAAAAACTGGCAAATCAGCATCAAACCATGCTGGTGGTTACCCATGAAATGCAGTTCGCTAGAGAGGTCGCAGACCGAGTTATCTTCATGGCTGACGGCCATATTGTTGAGCAGGGATCTCCACAGGATATTTTTGGTAATCCACAGGATCCTAAATTAAAAAAATTCTTAAATAAGGTTGGGATCGACTAAGGATCCTTGTGATTTTAGTTATTCTACGTATAATCCCCCGACCGGAATTTTAGTTAACCCAATCATTGACACTTTTTGTGACAGTGATTACAATTCCGCCTCTTTGTTGAGAGGCGTCGGTTTTCCTTTCTTATATAAAGAAGAGAAAAAATGCCCACGCCGGGTTTAACAAAAACCTAAAACTACTGATCAGTAAGGTAATTACAAATGAAACGCACTTTTCAACCTACAGTTCTAAAGCGTAAGCGTACTCACGGTTTCCGTGCTCGCATGGCTACTAAGAACGGTCGCGCAACAATCAATGCACGTCGTGCAAAAGGCCGTAAGCGTCTTTCTAAGTAATCTTTGATTATTTTGAATAAGCTAGCCTTCGGTCGGGAGTTACGCTTGTTAACTCCCGAACATTATCAAAATGTCTTCAAGCAAGCTCATCGAGCTGGCTCCCCTCATTTCACCATCATTGCCCGAAATAACTCTCTTTCAAATCCTCGTCTTGGATTAGCCGTTCCGAAAAAGCAGATTAAAACCGCCGTGGGTCGTAATCGATTCAAGCGTCTTACTCGTGAAAGCTTTCGTAACACTCAACACAAACTTCCTAACAAAGATTTTGTTGTAATCGCTAAGAAGAGCGCGCAAGATTTAAGCAATGAAGAAATGTTCAAGCTACTCGACAAATTATGGCTTCGCCTGTCTCGCCCTTCGCGTGGATAGCGCTAATACCCATCTATTTTTATAGATGGTTTATTAGTCCACTCATCGGCCCACGCTGCCGATTTACTCCAACCTGCTCTTTATATGCGATAGAAGCGTTGAAAGCTCACGGTTTTGTAAAAGGGTGTTGGTTATCAGGCAAACGTCTATTAAAATGCCATCCTTTGAACGAAGGGGGCTTTGACCCCGTTCCACCAGTCCAAAAACAAGACAGAGATAAATAACGATGGATTCTCAACGTAATATCCTGTTAATCGCATTGGCTTTGGTTTCTTTCCTACTGTTCCAACAATGGAACGTAGCTCAGAATCCAGCACCACAAGCGGTTGAGCAGGCACAATCTGGCAGCACCCTACCAGCGCCATCTTATGCAGATGATCTAGACCCGGCTCCTGGTCAAGTTTCTTCTTCTGCTAAAACTATCACAGTAACAACTGATGTACTGACTCTGTCAATTGATACGGTTGGTGGTGATGTCGTTAAAGCAAACCTAAACGATTACTCTGCTGAGTTCGATTCTGAAGACACTTTTGTTCTTCTTAAAAACGAACCTGGTCACCAATTTATCGCTCAAAGCGGTCTAGTGGGTCCTCAAGGTATCGATTTAAGCAGCACAAACCGCCCAAGCTATACAGTTTCAGCAGACAGCTTCACGCTTGCTGATGGTCAGGATGAACTACGCATCCCAATGACTTACCAAGCGAACGGCCTTGATTACACAAAAACATTCGTACTTAAACGCGGAAGCTACGCGATTGACGTTGAATACGATGTAATTAACAACTCTGGCAATAACGCAACATTCGGCATGTACGCTCACCTACGTCAAAACGTTATGGATGACGGTGGTAGCCTAACAATGCCAACTTACCGTGGTGGTGCTTACTCTACGGAAGATACGCGTTACAAAAAATACAGCTTCGACGATATGCAAGATCGCAACCTGTCTCTTAACCTAGCAAACGGTCAAGGTTGGGCAGCGATGATTCAGCACTACTTTGCAAGTGCTTGGATTCCACGCGACGAAGCAGGCAGCAACCTTTACACTCGTGTCATTGGTAACCTTGGCGACATCGGTGTTCGCATGCCGAACAAAACCATTGCTACTGGCGACGAAGCAAGCTTCAAAGCAACGCTTTGGGTTGGTCCTAAACTTCAAGACCAAATGGCTGCTGTTGCACCAAACCTAGACCTAGTAGTTGACTACGGTTGGTTATGGTTCATTGCTAAACCACTTCATACTCTGCTTTCATTCATTCAAGGCATCGTTGTGAACTGGGGTCTGGCAATCATCTGTCTAACTTTCATCGTTCGTGGTGCTATGTACCCACTAACGAAAGCTCAGTACACGTCTATGGCGAAAATGCGTATGCTTCAGCCTAAGCTGACTGCAATGCGTGAGCGTATTGGCGACGACCGCCAACGCATGAGCCAAGAAATGATGGAGCTTTACAAGAAAGAGAAAGTAAACCCACTAGGTGGCTGTTTACCTATCCTTCTGCAAATGCCTATCTTCATTTCGCTATACTGGGCACTAATGGAGTCTGTTGAACTGCGTCACTCACCGTTCTTCGGTTGGATTACTGACCTTTCTGCACAAGACCCATACTACATCTTGCCACTTCTGATGGGTGCTTCAATGTTCCTAATCCAGAAGATGAGCCCGACAACTGTAACGGATCCAATGCAGCAGAAGATCATGACCTTTATGCCGGTTATGTTCACATTCTTCTTCCTGTTCTTCCCTTCAGGTCTAGTTCTATACTGGCTAGTATCGAACATCGTAACTCTGATTCAGCAAACGCTTATCTACCGCGCGCTGGAAAAGAAAGGCTTACATTCTAAGTAAGTTCGATAATAGAAAGAGATAAAGAAAGGCGACCAAAAGGTCGCCTTTTTGTTTTTAGCTGATTACAATTCAGCTAATTGATTAATCGTGAGCGCCCCTTTTTGGCTTTCACATGCTAGCAGGCACAACTATGACTACAGATACGATTGTTGCTCAAGCGACTGCACCCGGCCGTGGCGGCGTCGGTATTATTCGCGTTTCAGGCCCACAAGCAGCCCAAGTTGCGCTTGAAGTTACCGGCAAAGTACTGAAACCACGTTACGCTGAGTACACCCCTTTTAAATCTCACGATGGTTTAGAGCTAGACCAAGGTATCGCGCTTTACTTTCCTAACCCGCACTCGTTTACTGGCGAAGACGTATTAGAGCTACAAGGCCACGGTGGTCCTGTGGTAATGGATATGCTCATCAAACGCATCCTTGCGATTCCAGGGCTACGCGCAGCACGCCCAGGTGAGTTCTCGGAGCGTGCCTTCTTGAACGATAAGATGGATCTAACCCAAGCAGAAGCGATTGCCGACCTCATTGATGCCAGTTCAGAAGAAGCGGCGAAATCAGCCCTGCAATCGCTGCAAGGTGAGTTCTCAAAACGCATTAATACGCTGGTGGACTCTCTGATTCACTTACGCATCTATGTTGAAGCCGCTATCGACTTCCCAGAAGAAGAGATTGATTTCCTTGCTGACGGTAAAGTAAGTGCTGACTTACAAGCTATCATCGACAATCTCGAAGCGGTTCGCCAAGAAGCCAATCAAGGTGCCATTATGCGTGAAGGCATGAAGGTGGTGATTGCAGGTCGTCCTAATGCCGGTAAGTCGAGCTTACTGAATGCATTATCGGGTAAAGACTCCGCGATTGTGACTGATATTGCTGGTACCACCCGTGATGTACTGCGTGAACATATCCATATTGATGGTATGCCACTGCACATTATTGATACCGCAGGCCTGCGTGAAGCCTCGGATGAAGTCGAAAAAATCGGTATTGAACGCGCTTGGGAAGAAATTACTCAAGCCGATCGCGTTTTATTTATGGTCGATGGCACCACTACCGATGCAACCGACCCGAAAGATATCTGGCCCGATTTCGTTGATCGTCTGCCGAATAATATCGGAATGACCGTGATTCGTAACAAAGCCGATCAAACAGGTGAAGATCTCGGAATTTGCCATGTTAATGATCCAACTCTGATTCGACTATCAGCAAAGACTGGGCAAGGCGTTGATGCACTGCGTAATCATTTAAAAGATTGCATGGGCTTTGCGGGTGGCAATGAAGGTGGCTTCATGGCACGTCGTCGCCACTTAGATGCCCTAGAACGCGCATCTGAGCACCTAGATATTGGTCAGCAACAGTTAGAAGGCTATATGGCAGGTGAAATCTTGGCAGAGGAGCTGCGTATAACGCAGCAACACCTTAATGAGATTACGGGTGAGTTCAGCTCCGATGACCTACTCGGCCGTATCTTCACCTCTTTCTGTATTGGTAAATAACCCTTAAAGGCCGGCTCATGCTGGCCTTTTTCTTTAGTAAGGACAGCTTAATGATCCACATTATTACAGGTAGCACCTTAGGTGGTGCTGAGTACGTTGGCGATCACCTTAATGATCTTCTTGAAGAACAAGGTCATGAGATAACCCTTCATAATCAGCCTGAATACGATGATATCCCCCAACAAGGCTTTTGGTTGCTGGTGACTTCAACTCATGGTGCGGGTGAATTTCCAGATAATATTAAGCCGTTTATTGACGCATTGACCCAGCAATCTCCAGATTTAAGCCAGATTCGCTTTGCTGTCGTGGCGCTGGGTGATTCGAGTTACGATACCTTCTGTTTGGCGGGAAAATCAGTCCACAGCCAGATGAAAGAGCTCGGTGCTCAGCCTATTTCTGACTGTTTTACTATCGATGTATTGGAAACTCCGGTACCAGAAGACGCAGCAGAAGCCTGGTTTAACGATCATAGCGACCAGTTTTAACCTCTCTCTTTTCTCAAAAAGCGGCTTATGCCGCTTTTTTTGTCTCTGAACATCGCGATTGTGAATAACTTTTTTTCAAAAACATCGAAAATTAGCGATCTATTTTCAATTTCTGCTGTGGATAAGATCATACATATACGGTGATTAACCTATAGTTATCCAAATAACAAGTTTTAGGTTAATTTCCTCCTGTGAATAAGTAGCCATTTTGATCCCAGCTAATCCTCATCCTGATCAAAGTTAGATCACATCATTTGATCCAAAAAAGATCCATGATCTCGTTGATCATTTTCGACTTATCCACAGATACCCTCGATCCTAATAATAGATCTAATAAAAGATCTCCTTAAAGATCTTATCTATATTAATTAAAAACAGCTTTTTCGAAAAATCCCAAAAACGTTTTCTCAGGCTATGAAAACAGGTAGAATATCGCTCCTTTTTATCAATCTAGAAAACGTTTGAATACCTGAGGTCGGTTCATGCTTTATCACGAAAAATTTGACGTCATCGTTGTTGGTGGTGGCCATGCAGGAACGGAAGCCGCACTCGCATCTGCACGTACTGGTCAAAGTACGTTATTACTTACTCATAATATCGATACACTAGGACAAATGTCTTGTAACCCAGCCATTGGCGGGATCGGTAAGGGCCACTTGGTAAAAGAGGTCGATGCAATGGGTGGATTAATGGCGCAAGCTATTGATCATGCAGGTATTCAGTTCAGAACATTGAATGCATCAAAAGGCCCTGCGGTTCGTGCTACTCGTGCACAAGCTGACCGCGCACTTTACAAAGCCTTTGTTCGCAACGTTCTTGAAAACACGCCAAACCTGACTTTGTTCCAACAGTCGGTTGATGACTTGATCGTTGAACAGGATCAAGTGGTAGGTGTGGTTACACAAATGGGCCTTAAGTTCCGCGCAAGCGCTGTGGTTCTGACTGTGGGCACATTCCTAGGCGGCAAGATCCATATTGGTATGGAAAGTTCTTCGGGCGGCCGTGCTGGCGATCCACCATCGATCGCACTGGCTGACCGTCTTCGTGATCTTCCATTCCGAGTTGATCGCCTGAAAACAGGTACACCTCCTCGTATCGATGCGCGTAGCGTTGATTTTTCTGAGCTTGAGGTTCAGCACGGTGATAACCCGACACCTGTTTTCTCGTTCATGGGTAGCCGAGCTCAACAACCTCGTCAAATTCCATGTTACATCACGCATACCAATGAAAATACGCATGACGTGATTCGCGCCAACCTTGAGCGCAGCCCGATGTACGCAGGTGTGATTGAAGGAATTGGTCCTCGTTACTGTCCTTCGATTGAAGACAAAGTAATGCGTTTTGCTGACAAGAACAGTCACCAAATTTTTATTGAGCCCGAAGGTCTAACGACTCATGAGCTATACCCGAATGGTATCTCTACCAGTCTGCCGTTTGATGTACAGGTTCAAATTGTTCGTTCGATGAAGGGTTTTGAAAATGCTCATATCGTTCGCCCTGGCTATGCGATTGAGTACGATTTCTTTGATCCTCGCGACCTTAAGCTGACTTACGAAACTAAGTTTATCAAAGGTCTATTCTTCGCGGGTCAAATCAACGGTACCACTGGCTACGAAGAAGCAGCAGCACAAGGCCTGATGGCGGGTCTGAACGCAAGTTTGTTTACTCAAGGCAAAGAAGGCTGGAGTCCGCGTCGTGACCAAGCTTACATGGGCGTGCTTATTGACGACTTATCTACCATGGGTACCAAAGAACCTTACCGCATGTTTACGTCTCGTGCGGAATACCGTTTGCTGCTTCGTGAAGACAATGCCGATATCCGCTTGACTGAAAAGTCGCGTGAACTTGGCCTAGTCGACGATGCTCGTTGGGCTCGTTTCAACGAGAAGATGGAAAACATGGAGAAAGAGCGTCAACGTCTGAAAGAGACTTGGATTAACCCAAAATCTGAAGATATTGATCAACTGAACCAAATTCTTAAAACACCAATGTCTCGTGAAGCGAGCGGTGAAGATCTTCTTCGTCGTCCTGAAATGACTTATTCACAGTTAACTGCATTGGATCGTTTTGGTCCTGCACTGGAAGATCAACAAGCATCTGAGCAAGTTGAGATCCAAGTGAAGTACGATGGTTACATTCAGCGCCAACAAGACGAAATTGAAAAATCACTGCGTCATGAAAACACCAAACTGCCTGCTGATATCGATTACAGCAAGGTAAAAGGACTTTCTAACGAAGTGGTTCTTAAATTAACGACAGCTAAGCCTGACTCAATTGGTATTGCTTCGCGAATTTCAGGTATCACACCTGCAGCAATCTCAATTCTATTGGTTTACTTGAAAAAACACGGCCTGTTGAAAAAAGGTGAGGAAGCATAATGAGCGTATTACGCGAAAAACTGGATCACCTGATTGGCCAGACTGAACTTGAAGTATCTGAAAAGCAACGTGGCCAGTTGGTTGGCTACGTTGAGTTACTGAATAAGTGGAACAAAGCTTATAACCTAACGTCAGTTCGTGACCCGCAAGAAATGATGGTGAAACATATCTTAGATAGCATCATTGTTAGCACTCACTTACAAGGTAAGCGCTTTATCGATGTTGGCACGGGGCCTGGTCTTCCTGGGATTCCGCTCTCAATCATGAATCCAGACTGCGAGTTTTACTTGCTAGACAGCTTAGGTAAGCGTATTCGTTTTATCAAACAGGTGATTCATGAGCTGGGTATCGACAACGTGGTACCGGTTCAAAGTCGCGTTGAAGAATTTCAACCAGAAGAAAAGTTTGATGCAGTGCTCAGTCGTGCATTTGCGTCAATGACAGACATGGTAGAGTGGTGTCACCATTTACCTAAAGAGCAATCCGGTGTATTTTTGGCTCTTAAGGGACAACATCCTAGAGACGAAATCGACCTGTTACCTGAATGGTGTTCAGTGACAGACATTAAAGCTTTGCAAGTGCCAGAGCTTGATGGAGAGCGTCATCTAGTTACTTTATCGCGTCAGGGATAATCAGCGAGGCCATAGTGGGTAGAATCGTAGCAATTGCCAACCAAAAGGGCGGCGTAGGAAAAACAACAACTTGCATTAATTTAGCAGCATCAATGGCGGCAACAAAACGCAAGATATTGGTTGTTGACCTCGATCCTCAAGGTAATGCCACTATGGCGAGCGGTGTCGACAAGTATCAAGTTGAAGCAACTGCTTACGATTTGTTGGTTGAAGACACCCCATTTGATGAGGTAGTTTGCCGGAGTACATCTGGCAATTATGACCTCATCGCCGCTAACGGTGATGTTACTGCGGCAGAAATCAAGCTGATGGAAGTGTTTGCTCGTGAAGTTCGTTTAAAAAATGCACTCGAATCCATTCGCAATAACTATGATTTCATCTTTATTGATTGCCCACCCTCATTAAACCTTCTTACAATCAACGCGATGGCTGCGGCCGACTCCGTATTGGTTCCTATGCAATGTGAATACTTTGCTTTGGAAGGTTTGACTGCATTGATGGATACCATCAGTAAGCTAGCGGCTGTTGTAAACGAGAACCTGAAGATCGAAGGTCTTCTGCGTACTATGTACGATCCTCGCAACCGCTTATCGAACGAAGTATCTGATCAACTCAAAAAACACTTTGGTAGCAAAGTCTACCGAACTGTGATCCCTAGAAATGTGCGTCTGGCAGAAGCCCCGAGTCACGGCAAGCCAGCAATGTACTACGACAAATATTCCGCAGGAGCTAAGGCTTACCTTGCTCTTGCTGGCGAAATGTTGCGTCGTGAAGAAGTCCCAGTATAGGTCCAACCAAAGGAATTCGCTCAATGTCTAAGCGTGGTTTAGGAAAAGGGCTAGATGCATTGCTTGCAACTAGCTCATTGGCTCGTGAAAAACAGCAAGTTGCTTCTCATAGTCAGGCGTTGTCGGCTGATGGTGAGCTTATTGAACTGGCTGTTGGTTGCTTGAAGCCTGGTGTATATCAACCGCGTAAGGATATTGCGCCTGAAGCGCTAGAAGAGCTGGCAGCATCAATTCAATCTCAAGGCATTATCCAACCGATCGTAGTTCGCCCATTGGCGCACGACCAGTTCGAGATTATTGCTGGTGAACGTCGTTGGAGAGCGGCTCGTCAAGCTGGCCTTAAACAAGTGCCATGTTTGGTCAAGAGAGTCGAAGACAAAGCCGCTATCGCGATGGCGTTGATTGAGAATATTCAGCGTGAAGATCTGAATGTTATCGAAGAAGCACAAGCGCTAGAGCGCCTACAGAACGAATTTGAGCTGACACACCAACAAGTCGCTGATGTGATCGGTAAATCGAGAGCAACGGTGAGTAACTTATTACGTCTAAATCAGCTCGAAAATGAAGTGAAAGGTTTAGTTTCCAATAAACAACTGGAAATGGGGCATGCTCGAGCACTGCTTGCGCTTGAAGGTGATACCCAGGTTGAAGCAGCAAATACTGCGGCAACCAAAAAAATGACCGTGCGTCAAACTGAGCAACTTGTCAAAAAGTGTTTAAAACCAGACGTTGAAGCTGAATCGAAGCCTGAAGACACAGAAGCTATCGAACTTTCACGAAGACTCACGGAAAAATTGCAAGCAAACGTTTCAGTTACTCGTTCTGTTAGTGGTAAGTCAAAAGTGACGATTACTCTTGATGAGCCTCACAAATTAGAGCAACTTATTGCTAAACTAGAGTACTAAATGAGATAATTGATTTAGGTCAATTATGTAATAAACAAGTAATTTCGTACAAAAGTTGTCGGTTTGTATGCAAAAATGTAAATGATTGCTGCGTTGTTATTGCAATCAATTTGGCTGAACGTATAATTTTCGCCAATTTCTCAGCACGCTTTTAAGCGAGTAGTAAAGAAGGCTTAAAAGAGGAACGAATACATGGTAGCGGCGTTAGCAAGACCAGGACGAGTGCTTGCAAAGCAAATGTTATTGATCGAGCTTAGCGCGGTTATATTAGTGGCGATAGGGTTAGGTTTAGCTGTTAATCCTGATTGGGGTTTTGCTGCATTAATCGGTGGCGGTATTTTTGTCATCGCAAATGCAGTTTTTTGTGTGTGTGCTTTCCTATTTAGTGGAGCTCGTGCAACTAAGTTAGTTGCGGCGTCGTTCTATGCAGGCGAAGCGCTAAAAATCCTTATCACAGTTTTACTATTCTCTATTGTCTACATGTATATGCAGGTGGAATTAGTTCCCCTCAAACTGACCTATTTACTGGTTCTAGGTATTAATATCTTTGCGCCAGTGCTTTTCATTAACAATAAAAAATAGGATGAGTTATGGCTGCGCCAACAGCATCCGGATACATTGAACACCACTTACAAAACCTTTCTTTAGCTAAGTTTGGTCTTGTAGAGGAGACAAGTTTCTGGAACGTACATATAGACAGTCTGTTTTTTTCGGTGTTGACAGGGATGTTATTCCTTTGGGTTTTTCGCTCAGTCGCTAAGAAAGCAACAGTAGGTGTACCTGGTAAGCTTCAGTGTTTTGTTGAAATGGTAGTGGAATTCGTTGGTGACAACGTTAAAGAAACTTTCCATGGCCGCAACCCTCTGATTGCCCCACTAGCACTGACTATATTCTGCTGGATTATCTTAATGAACTTGATGGACCTAGTGCCTATCGATTTCTTACCATATCCTGCAGAGCATTGGCTAGGTATCCCTTACTTGAAAGTGGTTCCTACAGCTGATGTAAATATAACAATGGCAATGGCTTTAGGTGTTTTTGCTCTGATGATCTACTACAGCATCAAAGTGAAAGGTCTAGGCGGATTTGCTAAAGAATTGGCACTGCATCCATTTAATCACCCAATCATGATTCCATTTAACTTGGTACTTGAGGTAATTTCGTTATTAGCGAAGCCACTATCTCTAGGTATGCGTTTATTTGGTAATATGTTTGCGGGTGAGGTGGTGTTTATTCTTATCGCGGCAATGCTACCGTGGTACTTACAATGGGTAGGTGCACTACCTTGGGCTATCTTCCATATCTTGGTTATTTTGATTCAAGCGTTTGTTTTCATGATGTTGACAATCGTTTACTTATCAATGGCTCATGAAGATAGTGATCACTAAAAAAAATTTTTAAGCTTTATTCTAACTATTAATGTTAATCGGAGAACGTAAATGGAAACTGTACTAAGTTTTTCAGCAATCGCTGTTGCTATTATTGTTGGTCTTTGTGCCGTAGGTACTGCAATTGGTTTTGCTATTCTTGGTGGTAAATTCCTAGAAGGCGCTGCGCGTCAACCTGAAATGGCTCCAATGCTACAAGTTAAGATGTTCATCATCGCTGGTCTACTGGATGCTGTTCCAATGATCGGTATCGTAATCGCACTACTATTCACGTTTGCTAACCCATTTGTTGGTCAACTAGCAGGCTAATTAACTCTCAATAGTTAATTAAATTTTTGTAGTTGATTCTTAACGAGGGGTAGCTGTTGTGAATATGAACGCAACTCTGTTAGGTCAAGCAATTGCTTTTTCATTGTTTGTTTGGTTCTGCATGAAATATGTATGGCCACCAATCATGCAAGCAATTGAAGAACGTCAGAAAAAAATTGCTGACGGTCTAGTAGCCGCTGAACGCGCTGCTAAAGACTTGAACCTGGCACAAGCCAACGCTTCTGAGCAAATGAAAGAAGCAAAGCGCACTGCAACTGAGGTTATTGATCAGGCAAACAAACGTAAAGCTCAAATTATTGATGAAGCACGCGAAGAAGCTCAGGCAGAACGCCAGAAAATCTTAGCGCAAGCTGAAGCAGAAATTGAAGCAGAGCGTACACGTGCCCGTGATGACCTGCGCAAACAAGTCGCAACTCTGGCTATAGCTGGTGCTGAGAAAATCCTTGAACGTACAATCGATAAAGATGTACACGATGATCTTCTTAACAACATTACTGCAAAACTTTAAAGCAAGGGGCTGTATATGTCTGATTTGACTACAATCGCACGCCCCTATGCTAAAGCAGCGTTTGACTTTGCGGTAGATAAAGGTGAGCTAGACCAATGGGGTCAGATGCTTACTTTTGCTGCCGAAGTGGCACAAAATGATGATGTTCATAATTTATTAAGCGGTTCTATGACTGCTGAAAAATTAGCTGAAGTATTCATTGTAATTTGTGGCGAACAATTTGATGAATTCGGTCAGAACTTAATTAAAGTGATGGCAGAGAATGGCCGCTTAATGGCTTTTCCTGATGTTTGTAAAGAGTTCTTTATACTCAAAAAAGAGTATGAGAAAGAGATCGACGTTGAAGTTACTTCAGCGGTAGAACTTTCTGAAGAACAATGCGCAGAGATCAGCAGCAAATTGGAACAGCGCTTAGCGCGCAAAGTTCAGCTGAATTGCAGTATAGATGAGACTCTACTTAGTGGAGTTATTATTCGAGCCGGAGACCTAGTCATCGATAACTCAGCGCGCAGTCGTTTAGACCGCCTGAGCGATGCATTGCAGTCTTAATGGGGATTGGAGCATGCAACTTAATTCCACTGAAATTAGCGATCTAATTAAACAACGTATTGAATCTTTCGACGTTGTTAGTGAAGCTCGCAATGAAGGTACTATCGTTTCTGTAAGCGATGGCATCCTTAGCATCCACGGCCTAGCGGACGTGATGCAAGGTGAAATGATCGAACTACCGGGTGGCCGTTACGCTCTAGCACTAAACTTGAACCGTGATTCGGTTGGTGCTGTTGTAATGGGCCCGTATGCTGACCTACAGGAAGGCATGAAAGTTACAGGTACTGGTCGTATTCTAGAAGTACCAGTAGGTCCTGAAATGCTTGGTCGTGTTGTAAACACGCTAGGTGAGCCAATTGATGGTAAAGGTCCAATCGAAGCTAAATTGACTTCGCCTGTAGAAATTATCGCACCAGGTGTAATCGACCGTAAATCGGTAGATCAACCTGTTCAAACTGGTTACAAGTCTGTTGACTCAATGATCCCTATCGGTCGTGGTCAACGTGAACTAGTAATCGGTGACCGTCAGACTGGTAAAACAGCAATGGCGATCGATGCGATTATTAACCAAAAAGATTCTGGTATTTTCTCTATCTACGTAGCTATCGGCCAAAAAGCGTCGACTATTGCTAACGTAGTTCGCAAACTAGAAGAGCACGGCGCACTAGCAAACACTGTTGTTGTTGTTGCATCTGCTTCTGAATCTGCAGCGCTGCAATACCTTGCACCGTATGCTGGTTGTGCGATGGGCGAATACTTCCGTGATCGCGGTGAAGATGCACTGATTGTTTATGATGATCTATCTAAGCAAGCTGTAGCTTACCGTCAAATCTCGCTACTACTTAAGCGTCCACCAGGTCGTGAAGCGTTCCCAGGTGATGTTTTCTACCTTCACTCTCGTCTACTAGAGCGTGCTGCTCGTGTAAGCGAAGCATACGTAGAAAAATTCACTAACGGCGAAGTGACAGGCAAGACTGGTTCTTTAACTGCTCTTCCTATCATCGAAACGCAAGCTGGTGACGTATCTGCATTCGTACCAACGAACGTAATCTCGATTACTGATGGTCAGATCTTCCTACAAACTGAGCTATTCAACGCGGGCGTACGTCCAGCTGTTGATCCAGGTATCTCAGTTTCTCGTGTAGGTGGTTCGGCGCAGACTAAAATCATCAAGAAGCTATCTGGCGGTATCCGTACTGCTCTAGCTCAATACCGTGAACTTGCAGCATTTGCTCAGTTCTCTTCGGATCTTGATGAAGCGACTAAGAAGCAGCTAGACCACGGTCAAAAAGTTACAGAACTGATGAAGCAGAAGCAATACGCTCCTATGTCTGTATTTGACCAAGCTCTAGTAATCTTCGCTGCAGAGCGTGGATACCTTCAAGACGTTGAACTTTCTAAAGTTCTAGATTTTGAAGCTGCTTTACTGTCGTTTGCTCGTGGTCAATATGCCGATCTAGCAACACAGATCGACACAACGGGTGCTTTCAATAAAGAAATCGAAGCTGAGCTGAAGAAGCTTGTTGACGATTTCAAGGCAACCCAGACCTGGTAATTGGTAGGTGGTCTTAGGGCCACCTCATACCATTAACGGAGAGTAACGATGGCCGGCGCAAAAGAGATACGTAATAAAATCGGTAGTGTTAAAAGCACACAGAAGATTACGAAAGCAATGGAAATGGTAGCAGCTTCAAAAATGCGTCGTTCTCAAGACGCAATGGAAGCTACTCGTCCATATGCAGAAACAATGCGTAAAGTGATCGGTCATTTGGCTAATGGTAGCCTCGAGTATAAGCATCCTTATCTTGAGGAACGTGAAGCCAAACGTGTTGGTTACATCATCGTTTCTACAGACCGTGGTCTTTGTGGTGGTTTGAACATTAACTTGTTCAAGAAAGCCATGAACGACATGAAAGATTGGTCTGAGAAAGGTGCTGACGTTGAACTTGCAATTGTAGGTTCTAAAGCGACAGCATTTTTCAATAACAGCGGCGCGAAAGTAGCAGCTCAAGTTTCTGGTCTGGGCGATCGTCCAAGCCTTGAAGACTTGATTGGCTCTGTAAGCGTTATGCTGAAGAAATATGATGAAGGCGAATTAGATCGCCTGTTCGTAGTGTTCAACAAGTTTGAAAACACTATGGTTCAAGAACCAACGATCGATCAATTACTTCCTTTGCCTAAATCAGATAGCGAAGAAATGAAACGCAGTCATTCTTGGGACTACATTTATGAGCCCGAGCCAAAACCACTACTAGATGCACTATTGGTTCGCTATGTCGAATCTCAAGTGTACCAAGGTGTGGTAGAGAACCTTGCTTGTGAGCAAGCGGCTCGAATGATTGCAATGAAATCAGCAACAGATAACGCTGGTGACATTATTGATGACTTAGAACTTGTGTATAACAAAGCGCGTCAAGCGGCGATTACACAAGAACTTTCTGAGATCGTTTCAGGCGCAGCTGCGGTTTAAGCTTAGGTAAAACTAAATAGTTAGAGGATTAACGATGGCTACAGGTAAGATCGTACAGATCATCGGTGCGGTAGTCGACGTAGAGTTCCCACAGGGTGAAGTACCTCGTGTATACGACGCTCTGAATGTTAATGAAGTACAAGAACGTCTAGTTCTTGAAGTTCAGCAACAACTTGGCGGTGGCGTAGTTCGCGCAATCGTAATGGGTAGCTCTGATGGTTTACGTCGTGGTTTGACAGTTGAAAATACTGGCGCTCCAATCTCAGTACCAGTAGGTACTAAGACATTGGGTCGTATCATGAACGTCCTAGGTGACGCGATTGATGAGTGTGGTGAAATCGGTGCTGAAGAGCATTACGCAATTCACCGTGAAGCTCCAAGCTACGAAGAGCAGTCTAACGAGACAGCTCTTCTAGAAACTGGTGTTAAAGTAATCGACTTGATTTGTCCATTTGCTAAGGGTGGTAAAATCGGTCTATTCGGTGGTGCTGGTGTAGGTAAGACCGTTAACATGATGGAACTTATCAACAACATCGCACTTCAACACTCAGGCCTATCTGTATTTGCAGGTGTAGGTGAGCGTACTCGTGAAGGTAACGATTTCTACTTTGAGATGCAGGAAGCAGGTGTTGTAAACATCGAAAAACCTGAAGAATCAAAAGTAGCGATGGTTTACGGTCAGATGAACGAGCCACCAGGTAACCGTCTACGTGTTGCACTGACTGGTCTAACAATGGCAGAGCGCTTCCGTGACGAAGGTCGTGACGTTCTACTGTTCGTTGATAACATCTACCGTTACACACTAGCAGGTACTGAAGTATCAGCACTTCTAGGTCGTATGCCTTCTGCGGTAGGTTACCAACCTACACTAGCTGAAGAAATGGGTGTTCTACAAGAGCGTATCACGTCAACTAAATCTGGTTCTATCACGTCTGTACAGGCGGTATACGTACCAGCGGATGACTTGACTGACCCGTCTCCAGCAACAACGTTCGCTCACTTGGATGCAACGGTTGTACTTAACCGTAACATCGCATCTATGGGTCTTTACCCAGCGATCGACCCGCTAGATTCTACTTCACGTCAACTGGATCCATTGGTAGTTGGACAAGAGCACTACGACATCGCTCGTGGCGTTCAGTCTACTCTTCAGCGCTATAAAGAGCTGAAAGATATCATTGCTATCCTAGGTATGGACGAGCTATCTGAAGAAGATAAGCAAGTTGTATCTCGTGCTCGTAAGATTGAGAAGTTCCTAACTCAGCCTTACCACGTAGCGGAAGTATTTACAGGTGACCCAGGCGTTTACGTACCTCTTAAAGAGACTCTACGTGGCTTCCAAGGTCTTCTATCTGGTGAATACGATGACATTCCAGAGCAAGCGTTCATGTACTGTGGTGCAATTGACGAAGCTATCGAGAATGCTAAGAAGCTATAAGGCTAACTAGGAGGCGATATGGCAGCAATAACCTTTCACCTAGACGTTGTAAGCGCAGAGAAACAAATTTTCTCAGGCCTTGTTGAGACGTTTCAGGTGACCGGTAGTGAGGGTGAGCTTGGTATTTTCCATGGTCATACTCCACTGCTGACCGCTATCAAGCCTGGTATGGTGCGTATTGTTAAGCAGCACGGCCACGAAGAAATCATTTATGTTTCTGGTGGTATGGTAGAAGTTCAGCCTGGTACAGCGACTGTACTGGCTGATACAGCTATCCGTGGTGAAGAGCTAGACGCAGCAAAGGCGGAAGAAGCTAAACGCAAGGCTGTGGAGAATATCCAAAATCAGCATGGCGACATAGACTTCGCACAAGCGGCCGGTGAACTGGCTAAAGCCATTGCTCAGTTACGAGTTATCGAACTGACAAAACAGCGTCGTTAATCTTTTTTAAGATTATAGACTCTGAGATAAAGGCGACCTAAGGGTCGCCTTTTTGCATTTTTAGATTCTCAAAAATGCTTCTTTTACGTATCACTACTGGTTAAATGGTTATTGCGATTTAATTTTTTGGCCAAAAACGGTTACAATATCGGCTTAATAAAAATAACGTTGGATAGGTTTACAATGAAGTTTAGCGCGGTAATTCTCGCGGCGGGCAAAGGCACTCGCATGTATTCAAACACACCAAAGGTTCTGCACACACTTGCAGGTAAGCCAATGGTGAAGCATGTTATTGATACCTGTAATGGTTTAGGCGCTCAAAATATCAACCTGGTTTACGGCCACGGTGGTGATCAGATGAAGGCTACTCTAGCTGAAGAATCTGTAAATTGGGCACTGCAAGCTGAACAGCTAGGTACAGGCCACGCGGTGGATCAAGCATCTGCACATTTCGCTGATGATGAAAAAGTATTGGTACTGTACGGTGATGTTCCACTGATCTCACCTGAAACCATTGAAAACCTATTAGACGCCCAACCAAACGGTGGCATCGCGCTACTTACGGTCGTGTTAGACAACCCAATGGGCTACGGACGTATTATTCGTCGTAATGGCCCTGTTGTGGCTATCGTTGAGCAGAAAGATGCAACCGATGAGCAGAAGCTTATCAAAGAGATCAACACCGGCGTTATGGTTGCTACTGGTGGTGATCTGAAGCGTTGGTTGTCTGGCCTAAGTAACGACAACGCACAAGGCGAATACTACCTGACTGACGTTATTGCTGCGGCTCACGATGAAGGTCGTGCAGTTGAAGCTGTACACCCAGTAAGCCCAATTGAAGTGGAAGGCGTGAACGACCGCTCTCAACTTGCTCGTCTAGAGCGCGCTTACCAAGCTGAGCAAGCTGATAAGCTATTGAAGCAAGGCGTAATGCTTCGCGACCCAAGCCGTTTTGATCTGCGTGGTGAACTGCAGTGCGGTATGGATGTTGAGATTGATACTAATGTTATCATCGAAGGCAGCGTAAGCATTGGCGACAACGTGGTTATCGGCACCGGTTGTGTCTTGAAAGACTGTGAGATCGATGACAACACCATCGTGCGTCCATACAGCGTAATTGAAGGTGCAACGGTCGGTGAAGACTGTACGGTTGGTCCTTTTACTCGTCTACGTCCTGGCGCTGACATGCGTAATAACTCGCACGTCGGTAACTTCGTAGAAGTGAAAAATACTTGTCTTGGTGAGGGTTCGAAAGCGAACCACTTAACGTATCTAGGCGATGCTGAAATTGGCCAGCGTGTAAACGTGGGTGCGGGTGCAATTACTTGTAACTACGATGGCGCGAATAAGTTTAAGACCATCATTGGCGACGACGTATTCGTTGGTTCAGATAGCCAATTAATAGCGCCTGTTACGATTGGTAATGGTGCTACCGTTGGTGCTGGCTCTACAGTAACGCGCGATGTTTCTGAAAATGAGTTAGTTATCAGCCGTGCTAAAGAACGTAAGATTGCTGATTGGAAACGTCCAACTAAGAAAAAGTAGTCCCGTAATAAACAAGATGATTTAGTTAGAGCTACTGGTTTCTTTCTAAATAGCCATCGATATAAAAAAAGAGCGAGTAATCTCGCTCTTTTTGTTTTCGTTAACTTAGGAACTAGTCTTGTTTCTCGTCAGCGACCACTCGAGAGTTGTCTGGTGTCGCGAAGTGTTCAGAAAGCTCTTTGTTCGAAACAATATAGCCAACCCACAATGCACCTAAACAAATCACAACTGCAATACCCGTTGCGCTTAGTGCTTGGCTAGCCATTGCCGCGACCAATGCACTTGATAGGCCACTGATACTGATTTGCAGACTATTTTGTAGACCAGCAGCTGTTGCTGGGCTTTGCTTGGCACTTGATAGGGCACGGTTTACTACGATTGGGTAAAGTGCGCCATTTGCTACAGCAATCAAACAGAAAGGTGCAAGTAGAGGCCAGATTGACGTTAGTTCCCACTGTGATGCGATGAAGATAAGCATTGCAGCAACACTGAACAAACCAATCAGATTTCTTAGCACCACGCCATCTCCATACTTCTTCACCGCTTGCTTACCGAAGTAACCACCCGCCATGAATGCGATCGTTTGTGGGATGAAGCTCAAACCGATGTCTTTTGCTTCGTAGCCTAATTGAGCCATGATCTCTGGCATGCCCGTTAGGTAAGCGAAGAACGCTGCAGATGCCGAAGCAAACATTAAAACATTACCCATGTAAGGCTTTGATTTAATAAGCATCTTGATGTCTGTCTTAATCGATGTCTGTTTTACTTCAGGTGCTTCTTTTGGTTGAGCCATTGTGGTTGCAACTAGCAGTGCACCCATCAAGGTCAATGTGATGAAGATACTGTGCCAGCCAAAGCTATCCGCCAGTAACACACCTAACTGAGGTGCTAGTGCAGGAGATAACGCAACCAAAGGCATGATGGTTGCAAAAATTTGCTGGCTGCTACTTTGCGAGTAACGCTTGATAACCATGGCTTGCCAGATTACCGCCGGAGCACATACACCGATTGCTTGAATGAATCGTAGTGTCAGTAGGTGCCATACCTCGGTGCTGAATGCTAAGCCGAATGAAGCTGCCGTAAAGATCACAAGACCAACCGCCAGCGTATTGCGGTGACCATACTTGTCACTTGCCAGACCCCAAAGAAGCTGACCCATTGCCATACCGCCAAGGAATACGGTTAGAGATAGAGCAATCTGCTCCGGGCCGGTTGCGAAATCAACTTCCATTGCCTTAAATGCAGGAAGGTACATATCGGTCGCAATAAAGCCAAGCATTGAAAGAACAGCAAGGTAGACCAATTGAAATTTAGAAATATTCATAAGATGCCATTAAGCTAAAGGTAATGATGTTTTTATCATCAAAAAAATTGTTTGATATACAGAGGTGAAAGCCCCTGTTTATTTATGTTGACATTCTATTTTTCAGACCTGATAAAATAAAACGCTAAAATATGTGGTTATCAATCAAAAAATTTGAAGGCTTATGTTCTCTAAATCCTCTTTAGAAATGCTCGACACAGTGGCGCGCTTGGGTAGTTTTACCGCAGCTGCTGAACAGTTGCACAAAGTACCATCGGCGATCAGCTACGGTGTTAGACAGGTTGAGCAAGAACTGGATGTGCTACTTTTCAGGCGTTTACCGAGAAAGGTAGAGCTGACACCTGCAGGTGAGTTGTTCATTGAAGAGGCTCGTGCATTGCTCAGACAGATGGAAGAGGTCAGTGCCCAGACTCGACGAGCAGCGCGTGGTTGGAAGAAAACCTTGCGCCTAACGCTCGATAACGTGGTTAAGCTCGATAAGATGAAGCCGATGATTGAAGAGTTCTACCAAACCTTTGAGTTTGCAGAGCTCCAGATCAACATGGAGGTGTTCAACGGCTCTTGGGAAGCCATTGCACAGGGCAGAGCGGATATTGTTATTGGTGCTACTTCTGCGATTCCAGTTGGTGGTGACTTTGAGGTGAAAGATATGGGGCGCTTGGACTGGGCGTTTGTGATGTCGCCAAGTCACCCGTGTGTGCGAGAGCAAAACCTCAATGAAGAATTCGTGAGTCAGTTCCCTGCAATCTGTTTGGATGACACCTCTAGCGTACTGCCTAAACGCCACACCGGCCATTATGGCAACCAAAGGCGCTTGTTGTTACCTAACTGGTATAGTGCGATTGAGTGCCTTAAGAATGGTGTTGGAGTGGGCTACATGCCAAGACATATCGCTGCTCCTATTATTGAGCAGGGTTTGCTGGTGGAGAAAATCTTGCCTGAACCAAGCCCGCAGAGCCATTGTTGTTTGGTGTGGCGAAAAGACGATAACCATAAATTGATCGAATGGATGGTGAAGTACCTAGGATCGAGTGAGCAACTTCACCAAGATTGGTTGGATCATCGTAAGGCGATCTAATGATCGATTTGAAAGTGATCTTTTGGGTGCTTGGCCTGAATTGTCGCCAATAAAAAGAGCGAGTAAAAACTCGCTCTTTTTGGTTCGATAGCTTAACTCTTAAGACAAGAAGAACTTGTAAGAAGGGTTATCGGTTTCGTCTTTACACTGATAGCCAAGCTCTCGTAGGTGTGTCGAGAACTGAGCCAAATCATCATCACCAAGTTCGAAGCCACACAATACGCGACCGTAATCGGCGCCGTGGTTACGATAATTGAACAGGCTGATATTCCAGTGAGTACCTAAGGTATCAAGGAATTTAATCAATGCACCTGGATATTCTGGAAACTCGAAGCTGTACAGACGTTCTTGCAGTGGCTTCGATGGTTTGCCGCCAATCATGTAGCGAATGTGCAGTTTTGCCATCTCATCATCAGACAGATCGACAACTGGGTAGCCGCCTTCACGTAGGTCATTAATGATGTGATCGAGCTCTTCTTGACCACCTTGCAGACGTACACCAACGAAGATATTCGCTAGGCTTTCGTCGTTGTGGCGGTAGTTAAACTCCGTCACCGCTCGGCCGCCAATAATATTACAGAACTCTAGGAATGCACCTTGTCGCTCTGGAATAGTCACCGCAAGTAGACCTTCTCGTTTTTCGCCCAACTCACAACGTTCAGACACATAGCGCAAACCGTGGAAGTTGGTGTTAGCACCAGACAGTACCGTTGCCAGTTGCTTGCCTTGCAGTTGGTTCTGCTCAGCAAACTTCTTGAGACCAGCCAGAGCCAGCGCTCCCGAAGGTTCAGCAATCGCACGAGTGTCTTCAAAGATGTCTTTTACCGCAGAGCAGATCTCATCGCTAGACACGGCAATATGACCATCGATGTACTGTTGGCATAGGCGGAAGGTCTCTTCGCCAATGCGCTTAACCGCAACGCCATCTGCAAACATGCTGACCTGATCCAGTACCACTGGCTCACCGGCATCGAGAGCTGCTTTCAAGCAAGATGAGTCTTCTGGTTCAACCGCGATGACTTTAATTTCTGGCATCAGCTGTTTAACCAGCACAGCAACACCAGCAGCTAAGCCACCGCCACCAACAGGCACAAAGATGTAATCCATGTGACCATTCTGCTGCAGCATCTCCATGCCCATAGTGCCTTGTCCAGCGATCACCAATGGGTGATCAAATGGAGGCACAAAGGTGTAGCCGTGTTCAGCAGAAAGGCGTTCAGCCTCTGCCTTCGCTTCATCAAAGTTGCTGCCGTGCAGAACCACGTTACCGCCAAAGCCACGTACCGCATCAACCTTGATATCAGGAGTGGTTTTTGGCATCACAATCGTGGTTTGAATACCAAGTTTAGAACCGGACAGCGCCATACCTTGAGCGTGGTTACCCGCCGATGCAGCAATCACACCAGCAGCTTTCTGTTGCTCTGAAAGGCTTGATACCATGTTGTAGGCACCACGTAGCTTGAACGAGTGGACCGGCTGACGGTCTTCTCGCTTTAGCTGAACCTGATTACCAATGCGCGCGCTTAAACGCGGCATCTCTTGCAGAGGTGTTACGATTGCCGCTTCGTAAACCGGCGCTCTCAGGATCTGACGCAGATAGTCTGCGCCAGTTTGTTTTTTGGGGCTGGAGGTGTCATCACTCATAGTTAGCCCTCAAGCTTAGACTTATCACGCACGGCGCCTTTGTCGGCACTGGTTGCCATGCTTGCGTAAGCTTTCAGTGCGAATGAAACTTCACGCTGACGGTTTTCTGGTTTCCAGCCTAGTGCGTCTTGCTTAACACGACGCGCTTCTAGCTCAGCTTCAGGCACATCAAGTGTGATTGAGCGGCTAGGGATGTCGATAGTGATGATGTCGCCAGTATTCACTAGACCAATAACACCGCCACTTGCTGCTTCTGGAGAAGCGTGACCGATAGACAGACCCGAAGTACCACCAGAGAAACGTCCGTCCGTTAGAAGCGCACAAGACTTACCTAGACCCATAGATTTTAGGTAAGTAGTTGGGTAGAGCATTTCTTGCATGCCCGGACCACCTTTAGGACCTTCGTAACGAATAACAACCACTTCGCCGGCTTTTACTTTACCCGCTAAGATACCGTCTACTGCCGTGTCTTGGCTTTCAAATACGATTGCAGGACCTTGGAATTTCAGGTTCTCCTCATCAACACCCGCGGTCTTGACGATACAACCATCAACGGCGATGTTACCTGAAAGTACCGCTAGGCCACCTTCTTGGCTGAATGCGTTCTCTTTGGTACGAATACAACCATCGACACGGTCATCATCAAGGCGATCCCAACGACAATCTTGTGAGAAGGCTTTAGTCGTACGAATGCCCGCAGGGCCTGCACGGAAGAACTTAAGCACGGCTTCGTCTTCGGTCTGCATGATGTCGTATTGAGCTAGCTGCTCTTGCATGCTTAGGCCAAGTACAGTGCGTGTTTGGTTGTTTAACAGGCCAGCACGGTCTAGTTCACCTAGGATAGCCATTACGCCACCAGCACGGTGAACGTCTTCCATGTGGTATTTAGGTGTTGAAGGAGCAACCTTACATAGGTGTGGAACACGGCGAGACATCTCGTCGATATCACCCATATCAAAGTCAATCTCACCTTCTTGAGCCGCCGCTAAAAGGTGAAGAACTGTGTTACTTGAACCACCCATTGCGATATCTAGCGCCATTGCATTATCAAAGGCTGCGCGGTTAGCGATGTTGCGTGGCAGTGCTGATTCGTCATCTTGCTCGTAGTAGCGCTTAGTTAGGTCAACGATGCGCTTACCTGCATTGATGAATAGCTCTTCACGGTCAGCGTGCGTTGCTAGCATAGAGCCGTTACCTGGTTGAGATAGGCCAAGTGCTTCAGTTAGACAGTTCATTGAGTTAGCCGTGAACATACCTGAACATGAACCACATGTTGGACATGCAGAACGCTCTACTTGCTCACTTTGCTCATCAGAAATGGTTGGATCGGCACCTTGGATCATTGCGTCAACAAGGTCTAGCTTGATGATTTGATCTGAAAGCTTAGTTTTACCTGCTTCCATAGGGCCGCCAGATACAAAGATCACTGGGATGTTTAGGCGCATTGCAGCCATCATCATTCCCGGAGTGATTTTGTCACAGTTAGAGATACACACCATTGCATCCGCACAGTGTGCATTGACCATGTATTCTACTGAGTCTGCGATAAGCTCACGTGATGGCAGTGAGTACAGCATGCCGCCGTGGCCCATTGCGATACCATCATCCACTGCGATGGTGTTGAATTCTTTAGCGATACCACCCGCTTTCTCGATTTCACCCGCAACCAATTGACCCATGTCTTTAAGGTGAACGTGGCCTGGAACGAATTGAGTGAACGAGTTTACAACCGCGATGATTGGCTTCCCGAAGTCATCATCTTTAACGCCAGTTGCACGCCATAAAGCGCGCGCACCAGCCATGTTGCGTCCGTGGGTAGTCGTTGCTGAACGATAGATTGGCATTGCTTAAATCCTTATAAAATATTTGGCTGTTGCTTACTTAGTTGTTTGCGTTTGGTTTTCTGAAGCTTGGTCTGCTGGGTACACATAGTCTAACCAGCCCCACTTATCTTCAGTGGTTCCATTGAAGAGACCAAAGTAAGCCGCTTGAACTTTTTCAGTGATAGGACCGCGTTTGCCTTCACCTACTGTAATTTTGTCTACACTGCGAACCGGAACGATTTCCGCTGCTGTGCCTGTCATGAAGACTTCGTCAGCAAGGTATAGTGCTTCACGAGCAATGTTCTCTTCACGGATCTCATAACCCATGTCTTTTGCTAGTGTCATGATCGAATCACGAGTGATACCCGGTAGAATTGCGCTGGTCGCTGGTGGCGTTGATAGCACGCCATTACGTACTACAAAAATGTTTTCGCCAGCACCTTCAGAAAGGTAGCCATCAACACTCAGAGCGATACCTTCATCGTAACCATGACGGCGAGCTTCGCCACCAACCAGTAGTGAAGATAGGTAGTTACCACCGGCTTTTGCTGCGGTTGGGATCGTGTTTGGAGCTGCACGGTTCCAGCTAGAAATCATTGCATCAACGCCGTTTTCTAGCGCTTCTTCGCCTAGGTACGAACCCCAAGGGAAAGCAGCGATGATCAATTCCATCTCGGTATTTTCTGGCGGGCAGACACCTAAACCAACGTTACCTACGAAACCTAGAGGGCGGATGTACGCTGACTCTAGCTTATTTTGGCGTAGCGTTTCGCGAGTTGCTTCCATAATTTCTTCCTCAGTGTAAGGAATAGGGAAGCGGTAGATTTTTGCTGAGTCTTTTAGGCGCTTAGCATGCTCAGGGTGACGGAAGATAACCGGCCCCTTTGGTGTGTTGTAGCAACGAACACCTTCAAACACAGAAGTACCGTAGTGCATTGCGTGAGTCAGGACGTGAACGTTCGCCTCTGCCCAAGGAACCATCTCACCGTTAAACCAAATATAGTCTGCTGTTTTAGCTGTCATGTTTACGGTTCCCTATGCGTTTATCTTTTGTTGTAAGTTGTTGTTTGGCAGTTCATTACGGCTGATAGAGATAACGTCAACGGTACGCACATCCCACAGCTTCTCGATTTGATTGACCAAGAAAGAGATCGGACGGTCACTGTCTACGATGATCTCAACACTCGCCACTTTGCTTTCGTGGTTTTGAGTGCCCGCAACTTGCTTAACAATGAAGCCACGGTGGCGGATAACACGAAGAACACGCTCTAGTAGTACAGGCTTATCATCGGCTTTGATGTCTAATAGGTATCTTTTCATGTTATGTGTTCTCCAACATCTCACTGTTTGAAGCACCTGGCGGTACTAGTGGCCATACGTTTTCTTCTTCATCGATAAGAACATGAAGTAGGTAAGCGGTTTTGCTCTCTAGCATCTCTTTCAATGCTGGTTCTACTTCTTCTTTACGAGTGATGGTTTTGCCCGGGATGTCGAACGCTTTCGCGAGCATCACGAAATCAGGGTTGTCATCCAAGATAGTTTCACTGTGGCGGCCATCAAAGAACAGCGATTGCCATTGGCGAACCATGCCCAAGCGAGAGTTATTAAGCAGTACCATCTTCACTGGGATCTGACGACGCTTTAAGGTGCCAAGCTCTTGAATGTTCATCATGAACGAGCCATCACCAGAGATTAGAATCGATTGGTCATCAGGACGACCAACCGACGCACCCATAGCCGCTGGTAAACCAAAGCCCATGGTGCCTAAACCGGCAGAGGTAATGAAGTTTTGTGGATCGCGAGGCTGAATGTGCTGGGCTGCCCACATCTGGTGTTGGCCAACATCGGTCGAAACGATAGAGCTTGCTGGCATCATGTCAGATAATTGTTTTAACAGCAGTGGAGCAAAGATCAGATCGCCAGGGTGGTCGTAACGCCATTTGAATGAGCTACGAAGCCCTTCAGAGTGGTGAACCCAAGAGGAGATGTCTTGGCTTAGCTCTAGTTGAGGCATGATCTTGTTGATGTCACCGCGAATTGGCGCGTTGGCCAGACGCAGTTTGCTGAACTCTGCTGCATCGATATCGATATGGATAACCTTCGCGTGTGGCGCAAAAGTATCGAGTTTGCCTGTTACTCGGTCATCAAAACGGGCACCGACAACAATCAGTAGGTCACTCTCTTGAACTACAAGGTTAGCGGCTTTAGTGCCGTGCATACCCAGCATGCCAAGGTAGTGTGGGTCATCACGTTCGATAGTTCCCAAGCCTTTTAGTGTGCTTACGGCTGGCATTGGGTTAAGGCGTAAAAACTCACGAACCGCATCGGTTGCTTTAGCAAGTTGAACACCACCACCTACGTATAAAACAGGACGGGTTGCTTGAGATAAGAAGTACTGCGCCTGTTCAATGGCATCAGTTGTTGAAACAGGAATTGCGGGTGGAGTAAATTCAGGAAGAGAGTTAACTGGAGCTTCAGCCAGTTGAACATCTTTAGCGATATCGACGATAACCGGGCCAGGACGACCAGACTTCGCAACCACAAACGCTTCAGCGAGGGTTGGAGCAAGATCTTCAATATCAGTCACTAGGTAGCTGTGTTTAGTACATGACAGAGACATACCAATCACATCCATTTCTTGGAATGCATCGGTACCAATGTGGGAACTTGCAACCTGACCTGTGATTGCAACCATTGGGATAGAGTCCATAAAGGCATCAGCAAGGCCAGTGACTAGGTTGGTTGCACCTGGGCCAGACGTTGCCATACAAACAGCGACATCTTGTGTTGCTCGAGCCATGCCGATCGCGGCCATAGCAGCGCCTTGCTCATGACGACATAGGATATGTTCAACCCCGCCGTCATAGAGTGCATCGTAGATTGGCATGATGGCACCACCTGGGTAACCAAATACGGTCTCAATTCCTTGTTGCTTGAGTGCGGATACGACTAGTTCTGCGCCTTTCATCGGAATTCTCCCGTATTACCTTTATTTTGGTAACTGTTTCCTTTGTCTCTGCACATCTTGTGCTCCCATTCTTCCTGTAAATCGGCAAAGCCGAAAATGCTCAAAAATATAAAAATCGAATGTTTAAATTAGAAAAAACCCCCGGACTTGTCAGTGCGGGGGTTTTTTCTAATTCGTGGTTACTTTCTTCCCACTCGCCCCCGCGCAGTCTTAATAATGACTACGATAATCAGGTTAATCAGTGCGTAAATGCGAGCGTTAAAAATCATAATATTCGAGTTTTCTCGTTTATTGTCTTCAGTAAATGTCTACATCTCTAGTGTTATCACACAAATCTGCCGCATGACAAGGAAAATGTCATTCTTTTTTCACATTAAAACACCATTCCACCAAGCTATATAACAACCTTATAGCTTTGGTGAGCAACGAATATCCAGAGCGAATACTTTTAAATCAAAGACAAAGGAAAGTTATGGGACTCGCGATAATTCATAGTCGAGCTAGTGTGGGTGTAGAGGCGCCAGAAGTGACCGTTGAGGTGCATATAAGCAACGGAATGCCTGGTTTTACGCTGGTAGGTCTACCTGAAACAACGGTCAAGGAATCTAAAGATCGAGTGAGAAGCGCGATCATCAATTCCCGCTTTGAGTTTCCATCCAAAAGAATCACGGTCAACCTTGCCCCTGCCGATTTACCCAAGGAAGGAGGTCGTTTCGACCTGCCAATCGCGCTTGGGATTTTAGTGGCATCGGATCAGCTACCGACATCAAAAATAGCTCAGCATGAATTCATCGGTGAGTTGGCGTTGTCAGGAGAGTTGCGTTCAGTAAAGGGCGTGTTGCCAGCGACGTTAGCCGCCGATAGCGTCGAACGATGCTTAGTTGTCCCACATGATAACGGTGATCAGGCAGCGTTGGTGGGCAAGGGAGCCCATAAATCAGCGCAAACCTTGTTGGAGGTTTGCGCTGACATGTGTGGACAGGCTCAGCTTGGCCTATATCGAACGGAGCATCATCAGGCTGATGTTTCAGTGCTTCGCGACCTTCAAGATATTATCGGTCAACAACAAGGCAAGCGAGCTCTGGAGATAGCAGCCGCTGGCAACCATAACTTACTGTTCCTTGGCCCTCCGGGAACCGGAAAAACCATGCTCGCTTCTCGGTTACGCGATTTGTTACCGGAGATGAGTGATGACGAGGCGATGGAAACCGCATCGGTGGCCTCGCTAACGCAGCAAGAGATCAATCAATACAATTGGAAGCAGAGGCCATTTCGTTCACCTCACCATTCGAGTTCGATGGCTGCATTAGTGGGAGGTGGGTCAGTCCCTCGCCCCGGTGAGATCTCTCTGGCGCATAATGGATTACTGTTTCTAGATGAGATGCCGGAGTTTGAACGCAAGGTGCTCGATTCACTGCGCGAACCGCTAGAGTCGGGCGAGATTATTATTTCACGCGCGGCAGGTAAGACTCGTTTCCCTGCTCGCTTTCAGTTGGTCGGCGCCTTGAATCCAAGCCCGACTGGTTATTACGAAGGCAATCAAGCACGCGCTAATCCGCAGATCATTTTGCGTTATCTTAATCGATTGTCTGGGCCATTGCTTGATCGCTTTGATATGTCGTTAGAGATCCCACTACTGCCTAAAGGGATGTTGGCTGAAGGTGGCGATCGTGGTGAAACCACCCAAGTCGTAAAACAAAGGGTCAAACAGGCTCGTCAAACCATGCTATCTAGAAACCATAAATCGAATGCACTGCTCGGTAGTCGAGAAATAGAGAAGTATTGCCCATTGCGACGTGAAGATGCGGAGTTTCTCGAGACTGCACTGCATCGATTGGGTCTGTCGATTCGTGCTTATCATCGAATCATTAAGGTAGCACGAACCATTGCCGACCTTGACGGTAACGAGCAGATCGAAAAGAAACACCTATCAGAAGCGCTTGGTTATCGAGCGATGGATAGATTATTGAAGCAACTCACGGCACAAGCTGTGTAGTCATGCCAATGGTAGTAAACAACTGGCCATTTATTTACAGTGATTGGTATACAAACAAAAAAGCCTGCTTCAGTGAGCAGGCTTTGGTTTGATAATTTATTGGCGCTGGCTGGAGTTAGAATTTGTAGTTCAAGCCAACTGAAACGATGTATTGAGACTCGTCGTAGAAGGTGATATTGGAATCGCTTGTGCCGTAACCCGCAAGAGATACGAATGACCAGTTTTCCCAATCCATGAATTGATCATATTCATAGGCGGCGAATAGATTGATGTTGTCGTCGCTGCGTTTCTTTTGGAAAGTGATGCTGCTTGCATCATAAGAGCGTTGGTTGTAACCCGCCGTTAGTGCGTATTGATGACGTCCCATACCACCAAATAAGCTGACCTCACCACCGAACTGCTCGAACGATGCCGCATCGCCGTCTGCATCACTTGATTGATAAATCAAAGACGGTACCAGCATCATAGTACGGCTAATCGGCTGGCGATATTGACCTTTCAGGTAGAAGGTATCGGCGTCGCGTTTTAGTGCTTCTTCAACGCGATCATCTTCCACATCTTTGGTGGCGTAGGCCATGTCTAGCGAGAAAGCTGCCCCCACAATGTTGCTTAGCTTCAAACGAAACGCATTGCCAGTTTCATCGGTCTTCGTGCGAGCTGATGTGGTGTTGTACGGATCAGCCCAAGTTTCACCCGACATAATGGTTGGCAGCAGTGAAGCGTCGATCACCATGCCAGACTCAAGTTGGTATTTGTAACCAACCTCTAGCACTACAGTACCTGTCGCTACGTCATCACGAGCGGTACCTGTGTAAACCTGATGGTTCAGCTTTTCACCAAAGGTGTAAGCAATGCTGCCGAGAGGTGCAACTAAAAACGAGTTCTCAGACGAAGCTTTTTGATTGGTTGAGGCGATCTTACTGTCAGCGTCGGTATTAAAATTTGAGGTCGAAGAAGTGACACCGGTGTTGATAGATATTTCACCACTGAAACCTGGCTCATCAGCAAGCTTGGCAAACGCGGGCGCAGTAGCAACGCTCAATGCCAGGAGAGTTATTTTTATGTTCATTTAAGGGCTCCTTGCCCACCGATTCTTAGGACGGGTTATTAATATCAGTAAAGTACTACGTTTTTTGGCTGATTATTTATCAATGATGATTTTTGAACTAGTAAAAAAAAGGAAGCCGAAGCTTCCTTTCATCAATGTCTTACTTCTTCAATAAGAAGTTAACGAGCTCGAAGTACTCATCAAGAGAGCTGATACCTTGAGCTTCTACTAGGTAGCGGTTATTCACTACGACGGCTGGTACGCCAGAAAGGCCGCTATCTTTGAATGCTTTGTCGAAGCGACGAACCATAGAATCTACAGCAAAGCCGTTGTATGCCGCATCGAATTTCTTAGCATCAACGCCTTCATCTAGGAAGATTTGACGCAATTCGGCTTCATCACGTGGTGGCTTGTTCATGGTGTGGATGCGGTTAAACATCACTGGAACCATTTTGTCTTCAACTTTCAGTGCAATCATGGTCGCGTAAGCTTTGCTCATTGGCAGACCCATGTTGCCACCCATGAATGAAACATGGTTCTTCTGTAACTTAGCGTCTTTAGGTAGCTGCTGTTTTAGCTGCTGGATGATTGGCTCAAAGCTATTACAGTGTGGGCAGTAAAAAGAGAAGAACTCTGTCACCATTGGTTTTTTTGATGCTTCTAGATCGAGAACTTTGTAGTGTTCACCTTCGTTAAATTTCGCAGCGTGAGCTGAAAGGCTCAACATGATTAATGAGAAAAATGCGAATAGCTTTTTCATTTATCCAATCTCCATTATGTTTGAATTTTTATCCAGTTGTATGTTGCGATTGCTGTTACCACTGAGGCATTAACGAAAGTGGTGGCTCTTGCAGGGTAGCAATTTGCTCTTTACAAGCAAGTACTTGTTGCTCCCAATATTTCGGATCATTAAACCACGGGAAGGCTAAAGGAAACGCTGGATCGTGCCATCGCTTCGCTAACCATGCCATGTAATGCACCATACGTAGACCGCGTAGTGGTTCGATTAGTTTCAGTTGCGAGGTATTAAAATCGCAAAACTCTTGATAACTCTCTAGCAGAATATCGAGTTGCATCAGTTTATCTTGGCGTTCACCGTTGAGTAGCATCCACAGATCTTGTATCGCAGGGCCATTACGTGCGTCATCAAGATCGACGAACATTGGTCCATCGCGCCACAAGATGTTGCCTGGGTGGCAATCACCATGCAGGCGGATGTTGTCAATGTTGCTCGGCCACTGACTCTCTAGCTCTTTTATCAGAAGGTCTACGTCATTGAAGAACGCTTTTTCTAGGTGTGTCGGGATAAACTGAGAGTTCTCTAGAATCTTACGTGGCTGATAAAGGTATTCATCTAAGCTGATGGTCGGGCGATGTTGGAATGTTCTTCCCGCGCTGGCTTTATGAATACGACCCAGAAAACGTCCAACGCCTTCCAGTTGATCTAGATTGTCGACTTCATACTGTCTGCCGCCAACGCTTTCGAACAATGCAAACAGGTAGCCTTGATATTCATGCAAGGTTTCACCGTTGACTCGCATTGGTGGAGCGACAGGCATCTCTTGTTCAATCAGTTCTAACGCGAAGTCGTGCTCTTCTTGGATCTGGGCTTTGTTCCAGCGCTGCGGACGATAAAACTTAACGACGTAGCGTTTACGGTCTTCATCGGTGAATTGATAGACCCGATTTTCGTAACTGTTGAGAGCGAGAAGCCCGGATTCAGCACGAACTCCAATACTCTCCAGTGCGTACCACATGAAGTCAGGAGTCAGGTTATCAAAATTAAAGGCTTGCATCGTCATAGAATAAAAAAGGCTCATTACTGAGCCTTTTTCCATTTATTGGGTTGTTATACCAAGCGCTAAGGAGGCTGGTATCAGAGCTTCTTGATAAAGCGGCTTTCGACTTCCATCGTAAACTCTTCATTATCCGAGAGTATAAACTGAATTGTCGAAACTGGTGAGCTCAGTTTTTCTGGGTCGGCGCCTAAACTGATAGGTAGGTTCAAAACCTCGCCTGGATCGACAGTAATCGTCTGTTTGCCGTACCAGATAGCATCGGGCAGTCCGCTAACATCGAGCTTGTACTCTTGCTCTTGTTGAGTCTTGTTGATCACTTTCAAGGTGTAGGTATTTTCAACCAACCCTTGGTTATTGACTCTGAACAACTGGTTTCGGTCACGCAGAACACTTAGGCCGGCAGGATCAACGCTCGCGATTTGGGCGAAGAACAAGCCCAGCATCACGATCAAGATGGCGCCATAGCCCAACAGTTTAGGACGCATTACCTTGGTCGAGTGACCTTCAAGTCTGTGCTCGGTGGTGTAGTTGATCAGGCCTTTCTCGTAGCCCATACGCTCCATGGTGTTGTCACAGGCATCAATACACGCGCCGCAGTTAATACACTCATATTGCAGGCCGTCACGGATATCGATACCCGTTGGGCACACTTGAACACATAGATTACAGTCAATACAGTCGCCTAGATCAAGCTCTTTTGGATCGGCTTTACGAGAGCGAGGGCCACGGCTTTCACCGCGTTCTGAATCGTAGCCCACGATGAAGGTGTCTTTGTCGAACATTGCCGATTGGAAACGCGCGTAAGGACACATGTGCAGACAAACAATCGAGCGCATCCAACCAGCATTGGCATAAGTACACCCAGCAAAGAACAGTACCCAAAACACCGGCCAGAAAGACGAGTTAAAGGTAAAGAAGCCAACCACTAACTCTTTAATTGGGATGAAGTAACCAACAAAGGTTAAGCCCGTCGCAATGGCAATCGCCCACCACGCAATGTGTTTGAGGGTTTTTCTGAGGATTAAATTGCTCGTTAGTTTGCCCGAGTCTTGTTTTCTTCGTTTATTGGCAGCACCTTCTAGTTTCTCTTCGAACCAAATGTACATGAAGGTCCAGACGGTTTGCGGGCATAAATAGCCACACCAGACACGGCCTAAGAAGGTGGTTATGAAGAATAAGCCAAACGCAGCAATCATAAATAGGATCGCGAGTAGGGTCAGATCTTGCGGGTATAAGGTGGTGCCAAAGAAGTTGAACTGTTGGTTGCCGATATCGAGCAAGATCGCTTGGCGTTCACCAAATGGAATCCATGGAATAAGCGCAAAAAGTAAAAGTAAGAACCAACCGCCATAACGACGCAGTTGTTGGAATTTACCTTTGCTTTCTCGAACATAGATTCGGTTACTTGGGTTAAATCGATCTCCATTACCTTTATGTGTTTTCGGGTTAAAGGTTTTAGGAGTCACATCTTTGATATCGATTTTATCCTGACTCATGAACTATCCTTTTTGTGGCTTGTTTGCCCGGTTAAATCGGGCATGACGACATTACTTGAAAGTATGGTTTAGAGAACCTGTTGAAATTGAGCTTGGTGCATTTGTTGTTATCGCACTCACTCTTATTATTTTAGAAGATTCTTATGGATGGCGATTATAGCGACAATCTTGTTCTCATTTCTTTAACGCTATCAACCTTTAACAACAAAAGTCATAACAGTTGTGACGAAAAAATAGCGAACAGAAACAAAAAAGCGACCTGGCGGTCGCTTTTTAAATTGAGTGTTTTATCTATACGGCAATTGAGTTCTAAACAAATGGGCGACTAAAGAAGGCCACGTGCTTTTAGAATTGCGGTTTTGAAATCATCTTCTTGGTCTTTTTTCAGGCCTGGGATCATTTCATCTTTTTCGCTGTTGCGCATTTTTAGGTGGTAGATAAGAACATCGTCAGTCAGTTCTTCAAGCTTGCCTTGGTAGCCCGCTTCTTTTGATAGCTTAATGATGAACTCTAATAGGTTAAGCTCTTGATCTTTCTGCCACTCAGGCTCCATCAGTTCAAGCAGTTCTTCAATGCGGTGACACTTCATACTTTATTTCTCCACAAATTTTATAATGATTTGTGGCTAAGGTATCAAATCGGGTAGGGAATACCAATGTGTAAACACATTTCAAGATGGAAGCGGGCAAGAAAAAAGCGCAGTAAAAACTGCGCTTTTTGTTAAGCGGCTTTAATCACTTTTGTTGTAGTCGGTGCTAATAAAGCAGTCTTCTCAACTAGAGTCATTGTAGGAGCCAATTTCTTAGCCGTTGGAGCAGCAACAAAGCCACTACGACGACGCATCGCACTACGGTTGGTGTGCGAGAACCTGACAGCTGTTGGGCGCATTAATTTACCTAACGGTCAGGCATATCCATTGCCAATCTAATGGCCTGATTTACCATGAGCTCCACTTCAATTGCTTGAAGCGTTACTCGTCTGGCTTTCGCCAATCCGAAGAATAAATCAGGATAATGATATGCATGCATATCAAGGCTTAGATTATCACTATCTAAGTTATCGATCGACGCCTGAGTGATAAATAGACGATATTAGAGCTAAAATAGTGTGAGCAGTATATTTGAGTTTGAACCTCTTTCAGGCTTAAGATGATGCTTTAAAGGAGGTGCATATGTCGTTCTTAAAGAAAACGTTAGCAAGTTTTGGAATTGGATCTGCCAAGGTGGATTCTGTATTGCAACAGGAAGTGCTTTATCCAGGTAAGAAGGCGAGCATTATTGTGCATGTCTATGGTGGCGCTCAGCCACAAGAGATCGACAATATCGATCTCAACTTGTGCTGTCGTTACGTTAAAGAAGTTACCATGAACTCGCAAAGGCAAGAAGGTGGTCAAACACGTCGAATGCACCAGACATACTCGTTGGCCAAATGGAGCCTGCCGTATGCCTTTGTTATTCAGCCGGGTGAAACCCGTGATTTTGAATGTGAGTTTGATGTCCCGCTGAACACACCGGTCACGATTGGTGATTCAAAGGTGTGGCTAGAAACCGGGTTGGATATTGCGATGGCAATTGATCCATCGGATAAAGACATCTTAACGGTTCGTCCTGATGCACTCCTCGATGGTATTTTTAACGAACTTGAAGCTCAAGGGCTGCGCATTCGCCAAGTGGAGTGTGAAGCGGTAGAAGGCTTTGAACTGCCATTTGTACAAGAGTTTGAGTTTGTGCCGACTACGGGTCCTTATCATGGCCGCTGGCGTGAGCTTGAAGTTGTTGCCCATCGTGACGAAACTGAGCTTAAGCTTTGGTTTGAGATAGATCGCAATCGCGACGGTGCCAAAGGCATGTTGGCGAGTTTATTGGGAGTGGGCCAGCTACAGCGTCAATTGAGTGTGCCACTCGATACCTCTCCAGAAGAAGCCGGCAAGATGGTACTTGAGTATCTAGATAGCGCCTCTTAATTCGCTTTTTGGTTCTTTAGCTTTAGAGAGCCTAGCCTCATCACACTGTTTAGGCGTCATTGATGTCATAAAAGCTGTCATAAAAATTTAAGCTTACACGTGTAAGCTTAATGTGCAATACTAGGTCAATTGAACATTTACTCTAGTAGGATACTCATGTCTGCATCATCAGCTAGCGAATACAGCGACATCGAAGAACGCGCTAATGCGATAACCCACGGCTTGGGCGTCGTGCTTGGCGTTATTGGTCTGATCTTGCTACTGATTCGCGCGTTTGATTACCAAGCCGACATGTTGACGGTTGCCAGTATGACAATCTATGGCAGCAGCATTATCCTGCTCTTTCTTGCTTCCACGCTTTATCACTCGATCACCACAGAAAAAACCAAGCGTTTACTAAAAACCCTCGATCACTGTGCGATTTATTTACTGATCGCAGGTAGCTACACGCCGTTTTTATTGGTTGGCTTAAGAACCCCATTGGCGATGGGCTTGATGGCGGTTATTTGGGGAATTGCGCTGGTCGGTATCATCATGAAGATTGCCTTCGTTTACCGATTCAAGCGCTTATCGCTGTTCATTTACTTAGCGATGGGCTGGCTATCTTTGATTGTTGTTTATCAATTAGCGATGAACATCGATATAGGTGGTTTGGTGTTGTTAGCGGTTGGCGGGGTGATCTATTCGCTGGGTGTGATTTTCTATGTTGCAAAACGCATCCCTTACAACCATGCAATCTGGCACTTGTTTGTATTGGCGGGTTGCGCTTGCCATTTCTTCGCTATCTATCTGTACGTGACTCCGGTTTAGCGAGCCAGTACTTCAGTAATCTCAGCTTTAATCTGATATTCAGGGTGTTGTTCTAGGTCGATCTTGATTAGCTTGCCTTCTTCACCCGTCTTTGGTCGCAAGTATGTGTCAGCCATACGTTTGATTGATTTCCATACAGCAACTTCTTCTTCTGCCAACAACGTACCCTCTGCAGTAAATACGCTGATGTTAAGTGATACTAAAATGACAGCTTGAGTGCCTTGGTTGGTGATGGCTGTCGGAATGATAAGTTCACCACCTTCATAGCGACTTGCACCCAGTACAACATCCACTCCTGATTGAGACAGCTGTAAGCTTGGCTTTTTACTATTCACTACAATCGTAGTGCCACGCGTGTTCTTCGTAACTGGGACAGCGACTACGGGTACTGCTGCGACAGGCACGGCGATCTCTGAAGTTGTCGCTACTTCTTCCGCTTGTTTCTGTGCCACGTACTGCCACGTAAAGTCGTCTTTCAGCAGTACTTGTTTTCCATCTTGTAGAGTCACCATTTGGTCGGCGAAGGCTGAACTGCTCAGCAGTGCGCTTGCGATAAGTAGGTATGATTTCATCTCTGTTTCCTTAAATATTCGTGCAATTAGCGTCGCCAGAAGGCTGGGAAGAATAGAACGATCAGCGTCAGTATCTCGAGTCTTCCCATCAACATACCAAGGCTTAATAACCACTTTGCAGCGTCTGGCAGCGGCGCAAAATTCCCGGTTGGACCGATCACACTGCCCATGCCAGGACCAACGTTGGCAACGGCTGTGATAGCGCCAGATATACTAGTCACAGGATCAAGTCCCATCGCACTCAAGCCACCTGCAATTAAGATAATCGTAATAAAGAACATCAAACCAAATGCGACCAGTGAGCGCACAATGTCGTCATTCACTGGGCGTTGGTTATAGCGCTGAACAAAGACACCCGATGGGTGGATCAGCTTCATCATTTGTTTATGAAGCATGGTCATCGCGATCTGGAAGCGGAAGATTTTGATACCGCCAGAGGTTGACCCCGAGCACGCGCCCGCCATCATTAAAAACGCAAACAAGGTAGTCGGTAGTGCGCCCCACGCGGTGAAGTCTTCTAAGCCAAAACCGGTTGTGGTGACGACTGATACTATGTTGAACATCGAAACACGCATTGCATCCATGATGGTGTAGTCATCCCTAACCACCAGCCATGTCGATATTACGGCACTGGTGACCAAAAATAGATACGTGAAACCTCTCACTTGAGCGTCTTTGTAGAGGATTGAGAGCTTTCTACCACGCAGTGCGCTAACAAACAGTAAGAATGGCAGACCACCAAGGAACATGAACAGGGTTCCCACCCAGTGAGCACTGTTAGAGAAGTGGTTCATTGAGCCATCTGAGGTTGAGTAACCACCCGTCGACAGTGTTGTGAAGGCGTGATTGATCGCATCAAAGATGCCCATGCCTGCAAACAGATAGCTAATGATGCACAAGCCAGTCAGAACCAGATAAACCGCCACGATGTTCTTCGCGACCGTTTTCGCTCGTGGGCTGCTTTTATCTGACCAATCGGAGGACTCGGTTTGGAATAGGCGCATACCACCGACGTTAAGCATTGGCAGAACCGCTACCGCCATAACGATGAAGCCGATGCCGCCTAACCATTGCAGTATAGAGCGCCACAACAGAATGCTTGGTGCCATGCTGTCTAAGCCGCTCAATACAGTTGAGCCAGTCGTGGTGATACCAGACATGGTTTCAAAATAGGCGTCGGTGAAGCTGATGTGGTTGATGAAGACAAACGGCAGTGCAGCAAAGGCACTGGCAATCGTCCATACCAGAGAGGTGATCAGGAACATGTCCCGTACCCCAAGTCGGAACTTAGCTGAACGGCCTAAACTCAAGCAGATAAACGCCACTATGTGCGTGATCACTACCGACTGACCAAACTCGAGGAAGCCACCGGTGCCTGTAAAAAAGGCAACCAATGTAGGGATGTACATGAAAAGGGCGAGTTTTGATAACACTAACCCTATCACTAATAATATCGGACGAAAGTTGACCATAGCTTAATAGACCATCGCTTTGTGCCGAAGCGTCGTTCTCTGTGAGAACAAGCTTATGGGAACAAGGCTATAAGAAGAACGGGCTCGGTTGGAATAGAGACTCAACATCAGGTACGTATTTCTTGTCCACTAGGAACATAACTACGTGGTCATCTTGTTCGATCACGGTTCTATCGTGCGCGATAAGCACCTCTTCTCCGCGAACAATCGCACCAATAGTGGTGCCCGGTGGTAGTTTTATGTCGCCAATAGCTCGGCCAACCACTTTAGATGTGGTTTCGTCACCGTGAGCAATCGCTTCGATCGCTTCAGCAGCGCCGCGACGCAGAGATGATACGTTTACAATATCAGCACGACGAACGTGAGTGAGCAGCGCAGAAATGGTCGCTTGTTGTGGAGAGATAGCAATATCAATCACACCACCCTGAACAAGGTCGACGTAAGCACCGCGCTGAATCAGTACCATTACCTTCTTGGCACCCATACGCTTAGCCAGCATTGCTGACATGATGTTGGTCTCATCTTCATTGGTTAGGGCAATGAACACATCAACCTGATCGATGTTCTCTTCAGTTAGCAGCTCTTGGTCTGCTGCGTCACCACAGAATACGATGGTGTTTTCTAACTCTTCAGATAGCTTCTCTGCACGAGTGTAGCTGCGCTCAATAAGCTTGATGCTGTAGCTCTGCTCAAGGCGTTTCGCCAAGCTTGCACCAATGTTACCACCACCGACAATCATGATGCGGCGGTACGGTTTCTCTAGGCGTTGCAGCTCACTCATCACTGAGCGGATATGGTTACTTGCCGCTACAAAGAACACTTCATCATCGGCTTCAATGATGGTGGTGCCTTGTGGGCGAATAGGGCGACCTTGACGGAAGATAGCCGCAACACGCGTATCGATGTGCGGCATGTGCTCACGCAAAGCAGATAGGGCGTTACCGACCAGTGGACCACCGTAGTAGGCTTTTACTGCTACTAGGCTAACTTTCTGTTCAGCAAAGCTCACAACCTGCAATGCACCTGGATATTGAATCAGGCGTTCGATGTAGCTGGTCACTAGCTCTTCGGGTGCGATCAGGTGGTCTACTGGGATAGCACCTGATTTGAATAGTGCTTCTTTTTCTTCTAGGTATTGAGGAGAACGAATACGAGCAATTCGGTTTGGCGTATTGAAAAGAGAGAAAGCAACCTGACACGCAGCCATATTGGTTTCATCCATATTGGTTACGGCAACCAACATGTCGGCATCTTGCGCACCTGCTTCACGTAGTGTATTTGGGTGGCTGGCATAACCGTTTACAACCCTAAGGTCGTACTTATCCTGAAGTTCACGAAGTCGGTCAGCATTACGGTCGACAATGGTGATGTCGTTGTTTTCACCAACTAGGTTTTCAGCAAGGGTACCGCCAACTTGTCCAGCTCCTAGGATAATGATCTTCATAGCCTTTCTCTTATTTTTGCCGTTGTAATTCTAGTGCGTGCATTTTGCTTCGATAATGCACTAGAAAGAAACAGCGGCTAAGAAATAAATTCTTAGCCGCTGTTAGTTGTTATGCCTGTTTTACTAGAACTGCGTAGTAGAAGCCATCCATATCTTCTTCCCCAGGCAGTATTTGACGACCCGGATTTTCGATATCAGACCCAACCAGCGTTGCGTTCTCTGTACGTGCTAGGAATGCTTTCACTTGCAGCACGTTTTCTTGCGGCGTGATAGAACATGTCGCATAAACCATGGTGCCGCCTTCTTTCAGCTGACGCCACATAGCATCCATAATCTCGCTTTGCAGTTCAGCCAGCGCGTCAATGTCAGATGCACGACGTAGCCACTTGATGTCAGGGTGACGGCGAATTACGCCAGTCGCTGAACAAGGTGCATCAAGCAGAATACGGTCGAACTTATCACCCATCCACCACTCTTCAGGGTAGCGAGCATCGCCACAAATTACGTCGGCACGTAGTTGCAGACGCTCAAGGTTATCGTAAACACGGTCTAGACGTTTGATGTCGCAGTCAATCGCAACCACTTCAGTATCTTGAGTGTGCTCAAGAATGTGTGCCGTTTTACCACCTGGCGCAGCACAGCAATCTAGGATCAGCTCACCATCTTTTGGTGTTAGGTAATCAACCGAAAGCTGAGCAGCAGCGTCTTGCACAGATACCCAACCTCTGTCGAAGCCTGGAAGCAAAGTAACATCACAAGGTGCAGCTAATTTTATGGCATCGGCTGCTTCAGGGTGCAATGTGTATTCAATGTTTTCGTTTTTAAGCAGTTCAACATACTCGTCACGAGTGTGGTGTTGGCGGTTAACGCGCAGCCACATTGGTGCCTTGCTGTTGTTTGCTTCAACCAGTTGCTCCCATTGATCTGGGTAGCTCTCTTGAAGCATTTTTAGAATCCAGCTTGGGTGGCCGTATTTGCCTGCATTGTGGCTAACGGCTTTCTCGTCTAGTTCTTCTTGGTCACGTAGGTAGCTACGTAGTACAGCGTTGATCAAACCACTTAGGCTTGGGCCGCGCAGTGTTTTAGTACCCTCAACCGTTTCAGCAACCGCGGCATGCGAAGGGATACGCATGAAGCTTAGTTGGTAAATGCCCACCAAGATTAGGTGGTGGAAGACACGCTTTTTACCTTTAAGCGGGTTTTCCATTAGTTCGTTAGCGATTGACTCTAAACGAGGCAGGTAACGAAGTGCGCCGTAGCAAATCTCTTGCAGTAGAGCATGGTCTCGCGGACGGATCGTTTTTTGAGCCGCAGGGAGAGCGTGTGAAAGAGAGTGGCCTTTATCGACAACTTGGAATAGGACATTTGCAGCAGCAGCGCGAACATTCATGAGGGGTACCGAATATTTATTTGAATACATGAGGGCATCTCTACCCTCGTAAAGGTTTTCTAAACTGTGTTTTTACAAGCTACACGTTTTTAAGTGCCTATTGAGTAGCTTTAAAGCGGTTAAGAGAGTTGAGTACCAACTTCAAACCAGCTTGCACGTGAGTTCAAGATGTCTTGAACTGACATAGCTTTTTTGCCTGGAACTTGTAGCTGTTCCAATACTAGTACTTTGTCGCCAGTCGCAACATAAATACCAGTCTTATCTGCTTTGATGATTGAGCCAGCTGGCGCAGATGTCGATTCTTCATCAACACGCGTCTGCCAAACTTTAATGCTTTTTTCATCATTAGAGCTGCTATCAACAATCGCAAAGTGACTCATTGGCCACGGGTTGAAAGCGCGCACACAACGTTCGATGTGTTCTGCACTGTCATTCCAATCAATTTTAGCTTCTTCCTTGCTCAGCTTCTTCGCGTAGTTAGCAAGTTCGTCGTCTTGCTTCTCAGCAACAGCCTTACCAGAAGCGATGTCTGCTAAACACTCAACAAGAGCATCAGGACCAAGACCAGCTAACTTTTCGTACATTGACGCACTGGTATCTGTTGCTTCGATTGGTAGCGTCGCGATGCTGAGCATATCACCGGTATCTAGGCCGATATCCATCTGCATGATCGTCACGCCAGTCTCTTTATCGCCCGCCCAGATAGAGCGTTGAATCGGAGCAGCACCACGCCAGCGCGGCAGGATAGAGCCATGCACGTTAATACAACCCAAGCGAGGCGTATCTAGTACAGCTTGTGGAAGAAGTAAGCCGTATGCGACAACAACCATGATGTCAGCATTCAAATCTGCTAGCTCTTGCTTAGCTTCATCTGACTTGAAATTTTCTGGTTGGTAAACCGGAATATTGTTTTCAAGTGCGATGTTTTTTACTGGGCTCGCAGTCAGTTTTTTACCGCGGCCTGCTGGACGATCTGGCTGTGTGTAAACAGCAATAACTTCATGCTCCGAAGACAACAACGCCGCCAAATGACGGGCGGCGAAATCCGGAGTACCTGCGAAGACAATTCTTAAAGATTGACTCAAGGTAGACTTCCTTCTTAATTTAGTAATAGCAGCGGTTATTAACCTTGTTTCTCGTTGAAACGTTTAATCTTCGCTAGCTTATCTTGAATACGTTTGCGCTTTAGTGGCGATAGGTAATCAACAAACAACTTGCCTTCTAGGTGGTCAAGTTCGTGCTGAACACAGATAGCCAGAAGGTCGTCAGCGTCGAATGTGAATTCGTTGCCTTCACGGTCTAAAGCTTTAACCGTTACTTCTGCAGCGCGAGGTACTAGAGCTCGAGCGCCTGGTACAGATAGACAGCCTTCTTCGATACCATCTTCGCCACGTTTGTCGGTAATTTCAGGGTTGATCAGAACCATAGGCTCGTCACGTGTTTCTGAAATATCGATAACAACGATGCGTTGGTGGAAATCTACTTGCGTTGCAGCAAGGCCGATACCTTCTTCGTCGTACATGGTTTCAATCATGTCATCAACGAACTTTTGAATCTCTGGGGTAACTTCTTTTACCGGTTTCGCCACGGTACGTAGGCGATCATCTGGTAATGTTAATACTTGTAATACAGACATATACACTCGAAATATTGAACTGTGCCGAAACAGCTTAAACCTTGTTGGCTCAATTCTAGACATTTTAGAGGTCAAATGACAGCATCCTGAAGGTAATTCTCTAATCAGATGTCATATATTCAGACCAAGGAACCTAGGTCATGCGTCATTTTTTCCCCGCTTTATCTCTTATTTGTGCCTCGCTTTCGTTCGCCACTATGGCTGAAAATAGTGAACAACCTTTAACCATTAAACAAGGAGCACCCGAAGCGTATGTGGTGGTGAAGGGCGATACTTTGTGGGATATCTCTGCGATGTACCTCGATAGTCCATGGCTGTGGCCGAGGTTATGGCAGGTAAACCCTGAGATAGAAAATCCTCACCTTATTTACCCCGGAGATAAATTGTCGCTGGTTTGGATTAATGGCGAGCCTGTCTTGAGCCTCAAACCCGTCATTAAGCTAAGCCCTAAGATTCGTGTATCAGAGAAGAAAGCGGTGCCAACCGTCAATGAGGGGCTGGTTCTGCCTTATCTGCAATCTGATCGCTTGGTTGAACAGCAAGATATTCAATCGGTTCAACGAGTGTTAGGGACCAGTGATGGTAAGAGATTCTTATCGGGTGAAGACCGGTTGTTTATCTCGGGCAACCAACAACATCAAAAGTGGGGTATCTACCGCGCCGTTGAAACCTACCAGCGACAGCAACCTCAAGCGAGTATGACCTCGTTGCGTTTGGTCGCCACGGCACGCTTAAAAGAAGTGGACGCTGAGTTCAGTAGCTTACAGATAGAGACTCAGCTGCAAGAAGTACTGCTTAACGATCTTGTGTTGCCAGAGCTTGGTGTTGATCAGGTGAAGCTCTCAACCACATTTTATCCAGCGCCTAGTGCGGCGGGTCAGTTTGCCAATATCTTGGGTTCATTGGATGGCAGCCAATACAGCGCAAAGAATCAGGTCGTTGTTATCAACAAAGGCTCGCAGGACAACCTTCGCCAGGGCTCTATGTTCACCCTTAGCGAGAGCGGGGCTGTGGTGTTTGGTAAGCAAGGTGAATACAGCTATAAAGAATCAGCGGCGAGCGATAAGGTGCAATTGCCAAGTACGTCACTGGGTAGTTTGATGGTCATTCGCCCTTACGAGTATTTTAGTTTGGCGTTGATCACTCAAAGCTCCAAGCCGGTTAGTAATGACATTCTGGCGGTATCGCCTTTGGATCTTGCGTTGACGGAAGAGGTTAAGGGCACCGAGTGAATGAGCAACAACTGAGTGCTTGGTTAACTTTAAGTTTTGTTCCGCAGTTGGGTGGCAAGCGCCTTTCTCGACTGCTGAGCATTGATTCCCCATCGAATATTGTTGGTTACTCCAGCCAACAGCTGCAAGCGATTGGTTTGTCAGCCAAGCAAATCTCCTACTTAAGACAGCAAGCCCCTAAAGAAGTGGAGGCTTGCCTGGCGTGGCAAGCGAGTCAGACCAACCATCACATCATTACCCCTAATTGTCCTCATTATCCCAAACTGCTGAACGAGACAGCCTCCGCACCAAGTGTGCTTTTCGTTAAAGGTCATGTTGAAAAACTGATTGAGCCTCAAATCGCGATGGTCGGTAGTCGTAACGCCAGTCTCGAAGGGCTGCAAACTGCGAAGTCCTTCGCTAAAGAGTTTGTCCAAAACGGCTTGATTGTCACCAGTGGTTTAGCGCTCGGTATCGATGGCTATGCTCATGATGGTGCTCTAGATAAAGGAGGGGAAACTTTTGCTGTGTTGGGCTCTGGCTTGGATTCCATTTATCCTGCGCGACACCGAAATCTCGCGGAGAGGATCTGTGAAAATGGTGCGTTGATTTCAGAATTCCGCCCAAACGCTAAACCTCGACCTGAACATTTCCCACGGCGTAACCGTATTATAAGTGGATTGTCTTTGGGGACTCTCGTCGTTGAGGCGGCCGAGAAAAGCGGTTCTTTGATTACGGCGCGTTATGCGATGGAGCAAGGTCGCGAAGTGTTTGCGCTTCCCGGTTCGATTCATAACCCAACCAGTCGCGGAGGCAACAGTCTAATTAAGGCAGGAGCATGTTTGGTACAGAGCGCTCAAGATGTTCTAATTGAAATAAAGAGTCTGTTAGACTGGTCTATAGATCAGCAGCCCAGTTTGTTCGAACCTACGCCGAACAAGAGTGAAAATGAACAATTGCCATTTCCACAGCTGTTAGCTAACGTAGGATTAGAGGCGACACCCGTTGATATTTTGGCACAGAGAACCCATATACCTGTGCATGAGGTCATGATGCAGCTTTTAGAGCTTGAGCTCTCAGGGCATGTTGTTGCAGTTTCCGGTGGCTATATTCGAAAGGGGAGAGGCTAGCTATGATGATGGACATACTGATGTACTTGTTTGAAACCTACATCCATAGCGATTCTGAATTGCAGGTGGATCAAGATGAGCTGGAAGATGAGCTTCTTCGAGCAGGGTTTCACCAAGACGATATTTATAAGGCCCTCCATTGGTTAGAAGATCTTGCTGCACTGCAAGATACCGACAACCAAGCGGCGATTACTATGTGCTCCAATACCTCGATGCGTGTTTACACCAGTCGAGAGGTATCGCGTATTAATATGGAGTGTCGAGGTTTCTTACTGTTCCTAGAGCAGATCAACGTGCTCACGACAGAGATTCGTGAAATGGTTATTGATCGTGTGATGGGGCTTGAGACCAACGAATTTGAATTGGATGATCTGAAATGGATTATCTTAATGGTGCTATTTAATGTGCCGGGTAATGAAAGTGCTTACACGCAAATGGAAGAGCTGTTGTACACCAAAGAGCAAGGCATCTTGCATTAATACAGGCTTGTCATGAGTAGTAAGATTGATAATCAGCTTTTTTCAGCACATGAACATGCGTTAGAGCATGAACCATGTCCGCAGTGTGGTGGGGAGCTTCAGCTTCGCCATGGTAAGCACGGCCCATTTTTAGGCTGTAAGCAGTATCCGAGCTGTGATTACATCAAGCCTCTTCATCAAAATGATGGTCATGTGGTGAAAGAGCTAGGCGTTCCGTGTCCTAAGTGCCAAAACGAATTGGTATTAAGGCAGGGGCGCTTTGGGATGTTCATTGGTTGTAGTTGTTACCCAACGTGTAATCACATCGAATCTTTGGATCAACCGAAAGAACAACCTGAAGAACAGCCACTTGTTGCCTGCCCTGAGTGTGGTCGAGGCCACTTGGTTGAGCGTAAATCTCGCTATGGTAAAACTTTTTATGCGTGTGATAACTACCCTAAGTGTAAGTTCGCCGTTAATCAGCCACCAGTTATAGGTCGTTGTGAAGAGTGCCAGTTCCCGTTGTTACTTGAGAAGAAAACAGCCAGTGGCACTAAGAAGCAATGTGCTGATCGCAAGTGTCATCACATTCAATCTCAGTAGTCATGTTAATCACAGTAAGTGAATGACCAGAAACAAAAAAACGGCGCTCAATGAGCGCCGTTTCTATATCCAATGAACTTTTTATATCAATAAACCAATGTAGGCTTACTTCATCTGCTCAGCAAACTCATGCACAGCAGGGTAGGCTTGCTGATCAAGAATATCAGACAATGAGCACAACGCTCTTTGCAGTTCTGCGTTGTAATCAGCGCTCACATTAATGTGGCCCATCTTACGACCTGCACGCTTCTCTTTACCATACCAGTGAACATGACAGCCGCCTTGAGCCAGAATAGCCTCAGGTAGAGTATCTTCACCAAGAATGTTGATCATTGCGGTTGGACGAATCAGCTTGGTGCTACCTAGTGGCATCCCACACACGGCACGCAGGTGGTTTTCAAACTGACAAGTTTCAGCGCCTTGCTGTGTCCAGTGGCCAGAGTTATGAACACGTGGTGCAATCTCGTTAACCAGCAGTGAACCTTGAACATCAAAGAACTCTAGCGCGAGTACACCAACGTAATCTAAGCGTTCAGCAATGGCAGTGAACATGGTTTTCGCTTGCTCTTGCAGTTCAATGTCATCAATCGCTGTCGATAAGCTCAATACGCCGTCGGTGTGAACATTTTCAGCCAGTGGATACACTTGAATCTCGCCATTGGTACCACGAGCACCAACCAGTGATACTTCGCGGTCAAACGGAACAAACTCTTCAGCCACAATCGCTTGGTTGTCTGTTGCGGCAATGCACTCAGCCATTTCTGCCCAAGTTACGTCAACATTGTCTAATGCCTTTAAGCGCCACTGGCCTTTACCATCGTAGCCGCCAAGTGTACTCTTCAATACCATTGGTAAGCCAACGTGAGCGATCGCTGCGTCAAAGTCTTCGCGAGAGTTGATCACGTAGTATTTAGCATTCTTCACGTTCGCTTCGTCTAACAGCGCTTTTTCAAGGCGACGGTCACCGCCAGCTTTGATTGCTTCTGTTGTCGGTAAGAACTTACCGCTGCGCTCACATACCTCAAGCACATCATGAGGGATGTGTTCGAACTCAGCAGTAATGACGTCCGCGCGATCTATCGCATTTTCTAAGCCGTTGCCTAGAATCGCTTGCGTTAATGGGTGAACAATATTTTTGCTGCCAACATCAAAAGCAGAAATTTCAATATTCAGCGGTGCCCCAGCTAGGGACATCATGCGAGCAAGTTGGCCCGCGCCTAACACAAGAACATGCATGGGAATTAGTCCTCTGCAGGGTTTGGATTTGCAAGTACCGTTTCTGTTTGCTCAGAGCGGAACGCTTCTACTTTTGCCATCACATCTTCATTGTGTGTACCAATTATTTGCGCTGCTAGGATACCAGCGTTCGCTGCACCAGCTTCACCGATAGCCAGAGTACCTACCGCGATACCTTTTGGCATTTGCACGATAGAAAGTAGCGAGTCCATGCCTTTCAATGCTTTAGATTGAACTGGAACACCAAGAACAGGTACGCTTGTGAAGGCAGCTGCCATGCCTGGTAGGTGAGCTGCACCGCCAGCGCCAGCAATAATCACTTTAATACCACGCTCTTTCGCACTGGTTGCGTAGTCTGCAAGCAACTGAGGTGTGCGGTGAGCAGAAACCACTTTTGTTTCGTACGCCACGCCAAACTGATCCAACATTTCTGCAGCTAGCTTCATTGTTGGCCAATCAGATTTAGAACCCATGATAATACCGACAGTCATCTCAAACTCCTTCAGGTACGATTTAATTAGTGATTAGATATTTTGCGCGCATTATACGGGTAAAATTGCCCAAGGAAAACGTTTGCGTCAGTCTAAGTTGTTAATTGATACATTTTATAAACAAATAGCTTTAGTCACAGTGAATGATAATTTGTACACTTAGTGAGTTAGATAACTGAATTAATGAGGCAACCCGTGGATAACTTTCAACATACTTTGCAGGCATTGCAACAAGGTGAAGTCATTGCTTACCCGACCGAAGGCGTTTTTGGGGTCGGTTGTGATCCAGATAATCCACAAGCCATCCAGAAATTACTCGAGTTAAAACAGCGCCCGGTTGAAAAGGGCTTGATCTTAATAGCTGCAAGCTACGAGCAACTGTTACCTTACATAGATGAAAGCCAATTGACGGAAGAGCAGCTGACGACAGTAAAAGCCACATGGCCAGGCCCGGTAACTTGGATTATGCCAACCAGTGCTAAGGTGACAGACTGGGTGAGTGGTCAGTTTGATTCAATCGCTGTGCGAGTGACGGATCACCCTTTGGTTCAAAGAATGTGTAATGAATTCGGTAAGCCGTTAACCTCTACCAGTGCTAACCTGACGGGCGAACCGCCTTGTATGACGACTGAAGAAGTTCAGCAGCAACTCGGCCAACATTTGGTGGCTATTCTCGAAGGTCAAACGGGTGGTCGTGACAAGCCAAGCGAAATTAGAGATGCAAAAACGTCGAAAATATTAAGACAGGGTTAAACCCTGCAAAGGAAAGTAAAATGTCAGCAATTGATAAAGAAGCAGTAAAGCAGTTTTTACTGAACCTACAAGATTCGATTTGCCATCAGCTTGAACAAGCTGATGGTAGTGCACTATTTGAAGAAGATGCATGGGAGCGCGAACCTGGCGAACGCCTCGGAGGAGGAGGTCGTACTCGTGTGATGACTGATGGTGCGGTCTTTGAGCAAGGTGGTGTTAACTTTTCTCACGTTGCAGGTAAGGCAATGCCAGCGTCAGCAACCGCTCACCGCCCTGAATTAGCCGGGCGTAAGTTCGAAGCGATGGGTGTATCGTTAGTTATCCACCCTAAAAACCCTTATATCCCAACCTCACACGCCAACGTACGATTCTTTATTGCCGAAAAGGAAGGGGAAGACCCTATCTGGTGGTTCGGTGGTGGTTTTGATTTAACACCATTCTATCCTTTCGACGAAGATTGCCAGTATTGGCATCAAACCGCTAAAGACCTGTGTGCACCATTTGGTGATGACGTTTATCAAGAACACAAGGAATGGTGTGACAAGTACTTCTATCTGCCTCACCGAGACGAAACTCGTGGTGTTGGTGGTCTGTTCTTTGATGATCTGAATGAGTGGGGCTTTGAAAAGAGCTTTGCTTATATGCAGGCGGTCGGTGAAGGTTTTGCAGCCGCTTATTTACCCATTGTAGAACGACGCAAAGAGACGTCTTACGGTGAGCGCGAGCGTGACTTCCAACTTTATCGTCGTGGTCGCTATGTTGAATTTAACCTCGTGTATGACCGTGGCACCTTATTTGGTCTGCAAAGCGGTGGGCGCACAGAGTCTATATTGATGTCTATGCCGCCATTGGCTCGTTGGGAATACCGCTACGAACCACAAGCGGGTTCACCGGAAGCTCTGCTTTATAGCGACTACCTAAAGCCTCGAGTTTGGTAGTTCTTCCTTCCTTATAGGGATAGTGATAGGGTCATCTATATAGATGACCTTTTTTATTTCTGTTAGGTAAGGATATGACACAGCAAGTAGATCGTTATGCCGTTTTCGGTAACCCTATTGGGCAAAGCAAATCGCCATTCATTCACACATTATTTGCTCGCCAAACCAGCCAACAACTTACCTATACAGCACTGCAGCCAGAGCATGGTGAATTTATCACTGCTGCCAAATCCTTTTTCAGCGAAGGTGGTCGAGGATGTAATGTCACAGCGCCTTTTAAAGAAGATGCCTATCAGTTTGCCAATCGCCTAACTGAGAGGGCTGAGCTAGCCGGTGCCGTAAATACCCTTAAGAAGTTAGATGACGGAGAGATCATTGGTGATAACACCGATGGTGAGGGTTTAGTTCAAGACCTGCTTCAACATCAAGTGACGCTAAAGGGGGCACGTATTCTTCTTCTTGGCGCTGGTGGTGCTGCGAGAGGAGTGATTCAACCTCTTCTCGACCAAAAGCCACAACAGTTGGTGATCGCTAACCGAACCAGTTCAAAAGCAGAACTATTGGCTGAGATGTTTTCGTCGCATGGAAATATCAAAGGTATGGGGCTAAGTGATGTTAATGATGGCTTTGATGTCATTATTAACTCGACCTCATCAGGTCTAAGCGGTCAGCTCCCTGAAGTTTCCGATGTAATCTTTAATACAAACAGCGCCGTTTATGACATGGTCTACGGATCTGGAACGACAGTATTTAATCAGTGGGCGTTAGATAACGGTGTTCATGCTGCTTATGATGGTTTGGGTATGTTAGTGGGGCAGGCTGCAGAGAGCTTTATGCTTTGGCGTGGCCTTCGTCCGGGAACAAAACAGATTTTAAGAGAATTACGTAAAAACCTAGAGATGTAATGAGGTATTTATAAAAAAATGAATCAATCAATTCTATTTCCAGATATCCAAGATTGGAATGAAGAGAATCAAACAATCACCTTCCCTGCACAACAGTCGGGCGCATTGATTGAATGTGTCATGTCTATTGAAGAATTATCACGATTGGCAGGTAAAGAGATAAAAGAGGGCGATCAAGCTTTAGTTATCTTTTCTGAGTTACGTTTCGATATTGAAGAGCTAGCGGAAGAGTTAATAGAAGAAGAGGAGTATGACTCCTCTAATCGGATTCAGATCAAAGCGCTTTAGACTGGAAGTACAGAGTCTAGATAGTCGTTTTTATTCTGAACATAGTTGTCAGCGGACTTCTGTAAAAAGGCACGCTCTTTATCATTTAATGGGCGTGCTTGTTTTACTGGGCTTCCTACATATAGGTAACCGCTTTCAAGTACCTTATTAGGCGGCACTAAGCTACCAGCACCAATCATGACTTCTTGTTTGATAATCACGCCATCCAACACGATAGCTCCCATGCCAACAAGTACACGATCTTCAATTGTGCAGCCATGCAGCATTACTTTATGTCCGATAGTGACATCATTACCTATTAATAGAGGATAACCCTCAGGGTTTTCTGCATTCTTATGGGTGACGTGCAAAACGCTGCCGTCTTGGATATTCGTTCTATCTCCAATATGAATGTGGTTTACATCTCCTCGAGCTGCAACCAAAGGCCACACGCTAGAGTCGTCACCGATTTTGATATCACCAACCAGTACCGAACTTGTATCTATATAGACGTCTCGCCCGATCTGAGGTGATATACCTTTATAACTGCGTATTGAACTCATAAATCCTCCTTTATATAGGCACCTTAAGCCCTTAATTAAGAGGAATACTAGTGAAAATGGCGTGTTTTGAACAAAAAACGCTCGAACAATCAAAAAAGTAAGAAAAACTTCAAAAAGGGCTTGCCAGTGTGATCGAAATCTCTATAATGCGACCTCGTTGAAACGGGAAGGCTTCGTAAGAAACCAAAACGAATCAGCAGGTCAAATTAGCCAAGCTAAGCGCTTGAAAAAAGTTTTGAAAATAGTGGTTGACACTAAAACTTAAATCGCTAAAATGGCCGTCCGATTTGAGCGAAGCTCAAAAAGGAAAAGCTCTTTAACAATTTAAACCTATCAATCTGTGTGGGCACTCGTTGATGAATATCAAAACGTTATTACTTAGGTAATAGCAGTTACTTCGGTAACAAAATTGATTTCAATGAACTGAGTGACCAATACGTTTAACTACTTGTAGTTATTCGGCACAGTCAATTCATTATCATTCTGTTGGAATGGTAATAGCTTTAGAATTACATGTTCACGTTCCTTTTTCGAAAAGAGCGAATGAATATTAGTTTTGAAGTCAGTATTCGTTGAGTCACAAAATCTTAAATTGAAGAGTTTGATCATGGCTCAGATTGAACGCTGGCGGCAGGCCTAACACATGCAAGTCGAGCGGAAACGACACTAACAATCCTTCGGGTGCGTTAATGGGCGTCGAGCGGCGGACGGGTGAGTAATGCCTAGGAAATTGCCTTGATGTGGGGGATAACCATTGGAAACGATGGCTAATACCGCATAATGCCTACGGGCCAAAGAGGGGGACCTTCGGGCCTCTCGCGTCAAGATATGC
>NZ_PIGC01000024.1:0-74971 GCF_003050065.1 Vibrio sp. 10N.286.51.C3
AGATCTAGCCAATGCAATCCGCGCACTTAGCATGGACGGTGTTCAACAAGCAAATTCAGGCCACCCAGGCGCACCTATGGGCATGGCTGACATCGCTGAGGTTCTTTGGCGTGGCCACTTGAACCACAACCCAGCAAACCCAGAGTGGGCTGACCGCGACCGTTTTATTCTGTCTAACGGCCATGGTTCAATGTTGATTTATTCTCTGCTTCACCTTGCAGGTTACGAGCTTTCAATTGAAGACCTGAAAAACTTCCGTCAACTGCACTCTAAGACTCCAGGTCACCCTGAGTACGGTTACGCTCCTGGTATCGAAACAACGACTGGTCCTCTAGGTCAAGGCATCACTAACGCTGTTGGTATGGCAATGGCTGAGAAAGCACTGGCGGCACAGTTCAACAAAGAAGGCCACGACATCGTAGACCACTACACTTATGCATTCATGGGTGATGGCTGTCTGATGGAAGGTATCTCTCACGAAGCATGTTCTCTAGCAGGTACGCTAGGTCTTGGTAAGCTGGTTGCTTTCTGGGATGACAACGGCATCTCTATCGATGGTGAAGTTGAAGGTTGGTTCTCTGACGATACACCTAAGCGTTTTGAAGCATACGGCTGGCACGTAATCCCAGCAGTAGATGGTCACGACTCTGACGCTATCAACGCAGCGATTGAAGCGGCTAAAGCGGATCCTCGTCCTACGCTTATCTGTACTAAAACTATCATCGGTTTTGGTTCTCCAAACAAAGCGGGTACGCATGACTGTCACGGTGCTCCACTAGGTGCTGATGAAATCACAGCAACTAAAGCAGCATTGGGTTGGGAACACGGTCCTTTCGAAATCCCAGCAGATATCGCAGCTGAGTGGAATGCGAAAGAAGCAGGCGCAGCGAAAGAAGCAGCGTGGAACGCGAAGTTTGACGCATACGCAGCGGCTTACCCAGAGCTAGCAGCTGAATTCAAACGTCGTACTAACGGCGAGCTACCCGCTGAGTGGGAAGAGAAAGCAAACGCAATCATTGCTGATCTTCAAGCTAACCCAGCAAACATCGCTTCACGTAAAGCATCTCAAAACGCACTAGAAGCGTTTGGTCAAATGCTTCCAGAATTCATGGGCGGCTCTGCTGACCTTGCGCCTTCTAACCTGACTATGTGGTCTGGTTCTAAGTCTCTTGAAGCAACTGACTTCTCTGGTAACTACATCCATTACGGTGTACGTGAATTCGGTATGACGGCTATCATGAACGGTATCGCTCTGCACGGTGGTTTCGTGCCATACGGCGCAACGTTCCTAATGTTCATGGAATACGCGCGTAACGCAATGCGTATGGCTGCTCTGATGAAAGTTCAGAACATCCAAGTTTACACGCACGATTCTATCGGCTTAGGCGAAGATGGCCCTACTCACCAACCGGTTGAGCAGATCGCTTCTCTACGTCTGACTCCAAACATGAGCACATGGCGTCCATGTGACCAAGTTGAGTCTGCTGTTGCTTGGAAACTGGCTATTGAGCGTAAAGATGGTCCTTCATCTCTAATCTTCTCTCGTCAAAACCTTGCACAACAAGATCGTAATGCTGAGCAAGTTGCTAACATCGCTAAGGGTGGTTACATCCTGAAAGATTGTGAAGGCAAGCCAGAGCTAATCATCATTGCAACTGGTTCTGAAGTTGAGCTTGCAGTTGAAGCTGCTGCACAACTAACCGCTGAAGGTAAAGCAGTACGCGTAGTATCTATGCCTGCAACTGACGCGTTCGACAAGCAAGACGCTGAATACCGTGAGTCTGTACTTCCATCTGACGTTACAGCGCGTATCGCAGTAGAAGCTGGCATCGCTGACTTCTGGTACAAATACGTTGGCTTCGGTGGCAAGATCATCGGTATGACAACGTTCGGCGAATCTGCACCAGCAGGTGAGCTATTCAAGATGTTCGGTTTCACTACTGAAAACGTAGTAAACACAGCGAAAGAGCTTCTTGCTTAATCATTGACTGATGGCCTTGTGCTAACAGTTAAATGAAGGAAAAAACCGAGCGCTGAGCTCGGTTTTTTGTATCTGGGATTTGTTTCTTCTAGGCTTATCTCTACAAGCAACAGATTAACCTGTCTTAACTAAACGGCGTTATTCAAGTAATGCCTTTTGGGTAGGATTCAGTTATCATCTGTTGCACGAAATTTTGGTTAGATGTACGGAACTATGCTAAAAGTCGCGATAAACGGATTTGGAAGAATAGGGCGTAATGTATTACGCGCTGTCTATGAAAGTGGCAAAAGCCAACAAATCAAAGTAGTAGCTGTTAATGAGCTTGCTCAGCCTGACGCTATGGCTCATCTATTGCAATACGACACTAGTCACGGCCGCTTCGGCAAGAAAATCTCCAACGATCAAGAGCACATCTATGTCCATCACGGCATTGGTGCGGAAGATAAAGGTGAGTTCGATACCATTCGTATCTTACATCTTGCTGGTATTGAGCTGTTGCCTTGGCGTGACCTAGAAGTGGATATTGTTCTCGACTGTACCGGAGTTTATGGTTGCCGAGATGACGGCCTAGCGCACATTGCTGCTGGGGCAAAAAAGGTACTGTTTTCTCACCCTGGTGCCAATGACCTCGATAACACCATTATCTATGGTGTGAATCACGATACCATTGAAGCGGACCACCGAATCGTTTCCAATGGCTCATGCACCACCAACTGTATTGTCCCTATCATTAAGGTTCTTGATGACGCCTTTGGCATTGAGTCCGGTACTATTACGACTATTCACTCTTCAATGAATGATCAACAAGTTATCGATGCGTACCACAGCGATTTGCGTCGTACTCGAGCGGCAAGCCAATCGATCATTCCTGTCGATACCAAGTTGCATAAAGGTATTGAAAGAATCTTCCCGAAATTTTCCAACAAATTTGAAGCTATATCTGTGCGTGTGCCGACGGTAAACGTAACAGCGATGGATTTAAGTGTCACAATTAATGCAAATGTGAAAGTTAATGACGTAAATCAAACCATTGTTAATGCATCCCAGTGTACATTACACAATATAGTTGACTATACTGAAGCGCCGCTCGTTTCCATCGACTTTAATCACGATCCCCATAGCGCAATCGTTGATGGTTCACAAACTCGAGTGAGCAACGGCCACTTAGTTAAAATGCTAGTGTGGTGTGACAATGAATGGGGCTTTGCGAACCGAATGCTAGATACGGTTCTTGCAATGCAAGCTTCTGAAGGCAAGAAGTAAGACCTAGAAGCAAATGTGCGGATTATTTATTTTTTAGCTTGAAATAAATACTAAGAGTCCACATATTATTGGTAGTGAAAGAATTACCAGTTGAATAATTTATAGGCTTAGCAGGGTTGCTGAGTTTCCAAAACTTTATATTTATTTAAATTTGAGAGGACAAATCATGTCTGTGATCAAGATGACTGACCTGGAACTTGCAGGTAAACGCGTATTTATCCGTGCTGACCTAAACGTACCAGTAAAAGACGGTAAAGTAACTTCAGATGCACGTATCCTTGCATCTCTACCAACTATCAAACTTTGCCTAGAAGCTGGCGCAAAGGTAATGGTTACTTCTCACCTTGGTCGTCCTACTGAAGGCGAATACAACGAAGAGTTCTCTCTAGCTCCTGTAGTTAACTACCTAAACGACGCACTAGACTGCGAAGTTAAACTAGCTAAAGATTACGTAAACGGCCTAGAGCTAAACGCTGGTGAACTTGTTGTTCTTGAAAACGTTCGCTTTAACAAAGGCGAAAAGAAGAACGAAGAAGCGCTTTCTAAGCAATACGCTGCACTATGTGACATCTTCGTAATGGATGCATTCGGTACAGCTCACCGTGCTCAAGCTTCTACACACGGTGTTGGTACTTACGCTCCTGTAGCATGTGCTGGCCCTCTTCTAGCTGCTGAGCTTGAAGCGCTTGGTAAAGCAATGGACAACCCAGCTCGCCCACTAGTGGCTATCGTTGGTGGTTCTAAGGTTTCTACTAAACTAACAGTTCTAGAATCTCTTTCTAAAATTGCTGACCAGCTTGTTGTTGGTGGTGGTATCGCGAACACATTCATCGCTGCTGAAGGCCACAACGTAGGTAAGTCTCTATACGAAGCTGACCTAGTTGAAACGGCTCAAAAACTAATGAAAGAGTGTGCTATCCCAGTAGCGACTGACGTTGCATGTGCTAAAGCATTCGACGAAAACGCAGAAGCTGAAATCAAGCACGTTTCTGAAGTTCAAGACGACGACATGATCTTCGACCTTGGTCCAGATTCAACTGCGGCACTAGCTGAAATCATCGGCAACGCTAAAACTATCCTTTGGAACGGCCCTGTAGGCGTATTCGAATTCAAAAACTTCGAAGCGGGTACAGCTGGTATCTCTAAAGCAATCGCTGAGTCTGCAGGCTTCTCTGTAGCAGGTGGTGGTGACACGCTAGCAGCTATCGACAAGTTCGGTATCAAAGCTGACGTTTCTTACATCTCTACTGGCGGTGGCGCTTTCCTTGAATTCGTTGAAGGTAAAGTACTTCCTGCAGTAGCAATGCTTGAAGAGCGTGCTAAAGCATAATTGATTTAGAAAGGCGAGATGTGAATCTCGCCTTTTAACGTTTGCTGCATATCACACTTTTTTGCTAGAATGACATAAGTTGTGAGCAAACGATTGCAAGTTTTTGAACTTAAGTTTTTTAATCTTAAAACGATAGAATAAATAGGACTATTTCCATGTCTAAGATCTTCGATTTTGTAAAACCTGGTGTAATTTCTGGCGATGACGTACAGAAAGTATTTGAAATCGCAAAAGAGAACAAGTTTGCACTTCCTGCTGTAAACGTTGTTAACACTGATTCAATCAACGGTGTTCTAGAAGCAGCTGCTAAAGTTAAAGCTCCTGTTGTTGTTCAGTTCTCTAACGGCGGTGCTGGTTTCTTCGCTGGTAAAGGCGTTAAACTTGAAGGTCAAGGCGCACAAATCCTTGGCGCTGTTGCTGGTGCAAAATACGTACACGCTGTTGCTGAGTCTTACGGTGTTCCAGTTATCCTGCACACTGACCACGCTGCTAAGAAACTTCTTCCATGGATCGACGGTCTACTAGACGCTGGTGAAGAGTTCTTCGCACAAACTGGTAAGCCTCTTTTCTCTTCTCACATGATCGATCTTTCTGAAGAGTCTCTAGAAGAGAACATCGAAACATGTGCTAAGTACCTAGAGCGCATGGCTAAAATGAACATGACTCTAGAAATCGAACTAGGTTGTACTGGTGGTGAAGAAGATGGCGTTGATAACTCTGATATGGACGCATCTGAGCTTTACACTTCTCCTGAAGATGTAGCTTACGCTTACGAAATCCTAAACGCAGTTAGCCCTCGTTTCACTATCGCGGCTTCTTTCGGTAACGTACACGGTGTTTACCAAGCTGGTAACGTTGTACTTACTCCAACTATCCTACGTGACTCTCAAGCATACTGTGCAGAGAAGTTCGGTATTGCACCTAACGCTCTAAACTTCGTATTCCACGGTGGTTCTGGTTCTTCTGAAGCAGAAATCCAAGAGTCTATCGGCTACGGTGTTATTAAAATGAACATCGATACTGATACACAGTGGGCAACTTGGGATGGTATCCGTACTTACTCTGCTGAAAACTTCGATTACCTACAAGGTCAAATCGGTAACCCTAAAGGCGAAGACCAACCAAACAAGAAGTTCTACGATCCACGCGTATGGCTACGTGCTGGTCAAGCTTCAATGGTTACTCGTCTTGAGAAAGCATTTGCTGACCTTAACGCTATCGACGTACTATAATTCTTTGAATTAGGTACTCTTTAAGTTTTAAAAACCCGCTCATTGAGCGGGTTTTTTTATGTCTGATAAAAACTTGTATTAAATATGTGAAAAACCTAGCGTGTGGTGAATAAATTTCCTAGGATTGAGTTATCGGTATTTGTATTTATTGGTAAGTTTCAATAATTCAAAAGCTTACATAAATATGACTTTGCAATCTGTCAAAGATAGGATATCGTGCCGAAAAACTGAACTTGGTTCAGTTTATAAAAAGGACTTGGCTTTAATTTACTTTGAACACAATGACTTAACGGTCATTAAACTGTTTATTATATTGTAGAGTAAATTAGGCTTAAGGCAGTTTAGCCCATAGCATATTATATAGAGGATGCACATTATGGCTGAGAGTTCGACAGCGGTTGAGACTCCACTTGTGGATGGTTTGTCTCAAGCAGAGCAGTGGTTAACAAATAATTCAGATTTATTTATCCAATATGGCGTAAATATCATTTCAGCACTGATAATTCTATTTATTGGTAACCTTATTGTTAAAGCAGTAGCGAATAGCGTGTCTAAGGTTCTTCAGAAGAAGAAAATGGACCGAGCGGTTGTGGAATTTATTCACGGCTTAGTTCGCTACCTATTGTTTGTTATTGTTTTAATTGCTGCACTAGGTCGATTAGGTGTTCAAACGGCATCTGTAGTTGCTGTTATTGGTGCGGCTGGTTTAGCCGTTGGTCTTGCATTACAAGGCTCACTATCTAACTTTGCTGCTGGTGTACTTATCGTTGCATTCCGTCCATTTAAGTCTGGTGACTATGTGGAAATTGGTGGTGTAGCAGGTTCAGTGGATTCAATTCAGATCTTCCAAACGGTTCTAACAACGCCAGATAACAAAATGGTAGTGGTACCAAACGGTAGCGTTATTGGTAGCCCAATTACTAACTACTCTCGTCATGACACACGTCGTATCGACCTAATGATCGGTGTTTCTTACGGTGCTGATCTACAAAAGACCAAAGAACTTCTGACTAAGATCTGTGAATCTGACGAGCGCGTGTTGAAAGAACCAGGCGTTCAAGTGGGTGTTCACACACTTGCTGACTCTTCTGTTAACTTCGTGGTTCGCCCATGGGTTAGCACCGCAGAGTACTGGAATGTTTACTTCGACCTGATGCAAGCAATCAAAGAAGGCTTGGATAAAGAAGGTATCGAAATTCCATTCCCACAAATGGATGTTCACATGAACAAAGTTGAGGGCTAATAAAGCTTCGACAAGTTGAATAAAAAGGCGGATAACTTAGGTTATCCGCCTTTTTTGTTGTCTTCAATATCATTCCTTTTACTCGTTAGTTGTTGTTACTGCTTAGCTTCTTTTCTTTGTATATCCCTATTTCGTGTTCTACTCGACGTCGGCCACAACGATGTTTTTAACATCGCATATAAGGGCTTTCTTACTTCTTGTCCTCCCAAAATAGCCAATAAACATAAACCGCCAGGAATCAGAATCATCATCAGTAGCGGTCGAAGTAGATAAGAGAAGCAAAAGATCGTGGGCAGAAAAATCAGCACTTGTCCCAGTCGGTTTAATATATTCATCATGTCCGTATCTCCAAAGTTAAATTGAGCGCGCTCATTTTATAATTGAGCGCGCTCAATTTGTCAAATTAGAGCACTAAGAGTATGATCAAGCTTGATTAGAGAAGGATGTATTTTCGTGAGTAAGAGAGAGATAACGAAACAGAAGATCTTAGCGTCTGCTTGGGAGTTGTTTGGGGAAAATGGTTATGACAACACCACAACTCGACAGATCGCTCGCCACGCGGGTGTGGCAGATGGCACGGTGTTTAGTCATTTTGAAACCAAGCTGACTATTCTTCGAGAAGGAATGCTATCACAGTTGGAAAAGATTGGTCAGGAGGTGTTAGCGGCTGAGCAAGATAAACGTGCTGTGGATATCGGTATCTCGCTAATTGGACACTACTACAGCTATTATTTTGATAATGTTGAGTTAAGTCGAGCGTTACTCAAAGAGGTCATTTGGGATCTAGACTATTACCGTACCTTTGATCAGGCACTCTTTCAGACTGTTAATGTCGATGCATCTATTTCTGAAAAAATGCCATTGATTATGGATAGCTATTTCATGACCTTGATAAATCACTTGAGCCAACCGGAACCAAGCCTTGAAGCTGCGCTGAGTGAACTTAACAGTAAAATTCGAGTCATTCTAGCGTAACTCATTATATTAATGAGTTACTGATGTCATCTTTGGCTTGGTCGACAGTCTTTGTTCTTTAATTGCTTACCAGTATTGCTCAACCAGTCCATTGGTAAGCACAGCAGCAATTGCGAACATCATAGTTGCTACAGCGATATCAATGCCTTTCTTAACATTCGGTTTAGATAGCGTTGGGCCTAGCTTTGCCGCGCCCAGTGACAAAGAGTAAAACCAAACAAATGAAGCCAAGATGGTTCCCATAGCAAAAGCAATTCTGTCGTTACCTTCAAACTGCCCGCCAATCGACCCAAGAATCACCACCGTATCTAAGTAGAGATGTGGGTTTAACACAGTAACCGCCAATGCGCCCAAAATAACGGTGCGCTTACCACGAGCCAGTATCTCTCCTTTTGACTCCTCGCTTGAGGGCGCTTTAAAGGCACTGCGTAGTGATAACAAACCATACACGGTTAGAAAAGCGATGCCGCCTAACGTGACCGAGGTGAGTAGCAATTCATTTTGCGACAGAATCGCACCGCCACCAAAGATACCCAATGAGATAAACAGAGTGTCGAGCAGGCTACAGATTGTTGCAGTGGTTAAATGGTGGTTGCGCTTTATCCCTTGATTTAGGACGTACGCATTCTGAGCGCCAATAGGGATAATCATGCTTGCCCCTAGACCAAAACCTTGTAATAAAACCCAAAAACTCATTTTAACCTCCACTTATTTAACGATATTTACGTGCTATATGGCGAAGATACTCCGACCCTTTAAATAAGTATAATTAATGATTTTAATCTATTATTAGAGTTGCTAATGTGGCATTGAGTTAGCTTAAAAAGGAAGCAAATTGATGCGTGGATTGGATTATAAGTGGATAGAAGCACTGGATGCCGTAGTAAAACAACGTAGCTTCGAAAGGGCTGCTGAGCAGTTATATATCTCCCAGTCGGCGGTATCTCAGCGCATCAAACAGCTGGAAAAGTGGTTGGCTCAGCCTGCCTTAGTGAGAGAAAGCCCGCCTAGGCCAACGCCTGCGGGTAAAAAATTACTGGGCTTATATCGTCGTGTTCGTTTGTTAGAGCACGAACTTGTGCCTGAGTTGATGAATGAAGAGGGAACTCAGCCACTATCGATATCCATAGCCACCAACGCTGATAGTTTGGCGACATGGCTGCTACCGGCTTTGTCGGATGTGATGAAATCTCGCCAAGTCGAGTTGAACCTCGCGATTCATGGTGAGTCGAGAACCATTGAAAAGATAAAAAGTGGCGAGGTGGCCGGTGCAATCAGTTTGGAGTCTCAAGCGATTCCAGGCTGCAGTGCCGATTATCTCGGTAGGATGGATTATGTTTGCGTGGCTAGCCCTGATTTTCATCAGCGTTACTTTTCAGAGGGCGTAAATTACGCCACGTTAAGCAAGGCGCCTGCGGTTTCCTATGATCAATACGATGACCTGCATAAGAAGTTTTTGCATGATCATTTTAACGTCCCGAGAGACAGTGTGATTAATCATACTGTCGGCAGCTCGGAAGCATTTGTGCGTTTAGCGTTGTCGGGTGTTGCCTATTGCTTGATTCCTCGATTGCAGATTATCGATGAGCTAGAGTCTGGTGATCTTATTGACATTACCCCTGGCTTTCTGCTGTCTTATCGCATTTATTGGCACCATTGGCAGCTCGAGAGTGGGGTGTTAAAAGAGGTATCCCAAGCGGTATTAAGTTTTGCTCACAATCACTTGCCTCAGTAAGCTGTTGATTTTTTCAGCGTCAAAGTTCTGTTAGAAGTGCGTGCTCTGGATTGGCTAAACGATAAATTGCTCTATGATGAAAGTACATTTGTTTAGCATAGGTCATACCTAATGAAGCTTGTACCAAAGATGTTAGCAACGTCTCTTACTCTTACTGCGGCCTTGAGTGCTGTGAGTTTTCCATCATTGGCAGACTCTCCATCCTTTCCTCATATTTCAACGACAGGCTATGGTGAAGTGATCGCGACACCTGATATGGCGACATTCTCTGTGAGAGTCGTGGAATCTACGATGACTGCTGAACAGGCTAAAAATACCGTTGATAAAGTCGTGACAGGCTTTCTAAATAAGTTGCATCAAGCTGGTGTTGATGAGGCGAGTGTTCACAGCTCGAACCTGTACCTATCTCCTCAATACCATTATCCAAAAGATGGTAAACCTGAACTGGTTGGCTACCGCGCCTCACGTAATGTGACCGTTCAAGTTAATGAGCTAGCGAACCTTAATGAATACATGGATATTGCTATCGGGCAGGGCATTAATCAGATCGATAACATTCAGCTGCAAGTTCGCGACCAAGCTAAGTATCAAGAGCAAGCGCGCTTAGAAGCTATTAAAGATGCGACATCAAAAGCCAAATCATTAGCGAGTGGTTTTGAGCGTGAGCTAGGTGATGTTTGGCGTGTTGATTACAACGCACAATCTTCTCAGCCTGTGCTCATGCGTTCAATGGCGATGGATGCGAGAACTGAATCGAACTCTTATGAAGACTCAACGATCACCATTCGCGATCGCGTTAATGTGATCTACCAAATCGAAGAGTAATGACATCGCTATAGAGGCTTTTGGATCATGATGATCTAATTACCTACGATAGGCCAAATACTAAAAAGGCTCTCATAATGAGAGCCTTTTTGTTTTTACTAATATCGAGTTCGATGATTAGTGAAGTAGACGAGCACGGATTGTGCCTTCGATCTCTTTCAGTTTAAGCAATGCTTCTTCTGAACGATCCGCTTCTACATCGATAACTACATAACCCATATCAGCCGCAGTCTGTAGGTACTGACCCGCGATGTTAATGCCTTCTTCAGCGAAGATGGTGTTGATCTGAGTTAGGATACCTGGGCGGTTTTCGTGAATGTGCAGCAAACGAGACGTGCCCGTGTGTAGCGGTAGAGATACCTCTGGGAAGTTAACACTTGATAGCGTAGAACCGTTATCAGAGTATTTCGCTAGCTTGCCAGCCACTTCAACACCGATATTCTCTTGTGCTTCCTGAGTTGAACCACCTACGTGAGGTGTAAGAATCACGTTGTCGAACTGCATCAATGGCGACTCAAACGGGTCTGCATTGGTTTTTGGTTCTGTTGGGAAAACGTCGATCGCTGCACCTGCAAGGTGACCAGAATCTAGAGCGCCACACAGAGCTGGAATATCTACCACTGTGCCACGTGCTGCATTGATAAAGATAGAACCAGGCTTCATGCGCTCGAACTCTTCTTTACCCATCATGTCTTTTGTTTCGTTGGTTTCAGGGACGTGTAAAGAGATCACATCACACTTATTCAGCAGTTCGGTCATGGTATGAACTTGCGTTGCGTTACCCAAAGACAGTTTGTTTTCAATGTCGTAGAAGTAAACACGCATGCCAAGGTTTTCAGCAATAATACCCAGTTGAGTACCGATGTGACCGTAGCCAATAATACCTAAACGCTTACCTCGGGCTTCGTAAGAGTTGTCTGCACTCTTTTTCCAGATGCCACGGTGAGCAAGAGCGTTCTTTTCTGGAATGCCGCGTAGTAGTAGTAAAACCTGGCCAAGAACAAGTTCAGCAACGCTTCGAGTGTTTGAGAACGGTGCGTTGAACACAGGGATACCGCGTTTTGCTGCTGCTTGAAGGTTGACTTGATTAGTACCAATACAGAAACAACCAACGGCAACCAGTTTTTCAGCTGCATCAATAACTTCTTGGGAGATGTTAGTGCGAGAACGAATACCAATGAAGTGAGCATCTTTAACTGCTTCAAGAAGTTCATCTTCCGGTAGCGAGCCTTTGTGGTACTCAATGTTTGTGTAACCAGCGGCTTGCAGTACTTCTACAGAAGAAGGGTGAAGACCTTCTAGAAGTAGAATTTTTATTTTTTCTTTTTCCAGTGAAACTTTGGCCATTGTTCTCGTCCTTAAAATGGAAAGGTTGGGCAAATGCGGCGCACGTGCTACAAAATGGCTGAAAGGGGAACAAATTCACCACTTTGTTAGGAGACAAACGTTTTCCCTGTGCGTCTTCTGAACAATAAAGTAACAAAAAAAAAATGTTTTGGGTAAGAAAATTACGGAATAAGACATAATTTTACAGCAATAAAGCAAAAAAAACGGCGCCCTAGGGCACCGTATGTAATGAAGTAACAGAAAAACTCAATCTTCCATTATTTATTCTTCGATTTTTGCACCTTCAGGCGTGCCAGTGATAACCACATCAGCGCCACGGTGAGCGAACAGACCAACCGTCACCACACCAGCAATACCATTGATGATATCTTCTAGTTGTTTCGGGTTTTCGATCGCCATGCCGTACACATCTAGGATCACGTTGCCATTATCGGTTGTGCAGCCTTCGCGGTAAACTGGGTCACCACCAAGCTTAACTAACTCACGAGCAACGTACGAACGTGCCATTGGGATTACTTCAACAGGCAGTGGGAATTTGCCCAACACATCAACTGCTTTAGTACCGTCAACAATACACACAAACTTATCAGAGATAGCCGCTACGATTTTTTCACGAGTCAAAGCAGCGCCGCCGCCTTTGATCATATCGCGTGAAGCGTTAATTTCGTCTGCACCATCAACATAGATGTCTAACTTGAATACGTCGTTGCACTCAAATACTTTGATTTCTAGTGCTTCTAGTTTTTCAGTAGAGGCTACAGAGCTTGAAACCGCACCTTTGATTTTGTCTTTCATTGTGCCAAGTGCGTCGATGAAGTGATTTACTGTTGAGCCAGTACCTACACCTACAATGCTGCCTTCTTCAACATATTGAAGTGCTGCCCAGCCAGCTGCTTTTTTCATTTCATCTTGAGTCATGCCATTCTCCTGAATAAGGTCTTGCGCTTTGAATTAATCGTTCGCGTATTGAAGTTAACGTTTATATATCGAGGTTAACGTTTGCGGCGCGATTATAGCGCTTTAATGGTTGTTTTCCCATTGCCAAGTTTTACTTGGAGTCACGATTTTAGGTAACGGAATGTCCCATTCTTCAATCGGTAGGGTATCAACATGTTGGCAATCATGAGCCAAACCAATAGGAGTTGCGCCTTCGCCCGTTTCGAACCACTTCGCCAAGGTGCGATCGTAATATCCGCCGCCCATACCTAAACGATGGCCATGAGAGTCAAAGCCGACAAGGGGCGTAAGAATGAGATCGAGTTGCTGGCAAGGTTTAACCAGCATTTGATTAAGTTGGGGTTCAACGATTCCGTACTTATTCAAAACAGTGGGTGTGGTTGGAGAATAATGTAGAAACAACAGGTGTCCGGCAGAGAAGGGGTGTAATACTGGTAAATAAGTTTGCTTACCTTGCGCCCATAACCATTCGATCAAAGGCTGGGTATCGAGTTCGCCATCGATAGAGATGTAGAGGGCAATATGTTGAGCTGACTGAATCTCATTGAGCTGAGAACACTGCTTAACTAAGTCTATACCGGATTGAGTTTGCTGGTCGCCAGATAAGGCATTGCGTTTGATACGGATCTGTTTGCGAAATTCGCTGCGTGTGAGCGTCTTCATAAGAAGGGATACCCCAAAGTGCCGTTGAGAATAGATGGCCCTTGAACCAGCGAGTTCAAGGCGGATCAGCAATGATTACCGTAGGCTTCTCGGCGGACCGAGCATGCTCAATAGCACTCAAGTACTAACCCTTAGGGATTGCTTATCGGCTCGGGGACGTGAATCCTCTGACAAACACTCCAGGGTAAATTTTGTGTACGCTATTGCTGTCCGTGCTTAACTTTACTGAGGACATCTGAAAGTGATGTCGTGAGCTGTTCCATTCGCTCGGTCAGTGCGTTTTGTTCATCATTTGCTTCAAACTTCTTGGTTTGTAATTCGTAGCAAATATTCAGAGCTGCGATAGTCAGCAGCTTCACTTCATTGGTTACCTTAGTACGTTCAGCCATCTCTTTCAATCGATTATCAAGATCGGCCGCCGCTGCAATCAATGACTCTTCTTGCCCTGGTGGACAATTCACTCGAGTCAGTTTTCCTAATATTTCAACGTCTACCGCTTGATTACTCATGATGGATGAACTCTTTAACGCGCTATTTTAAGGCTATTGCCCTTCGCCATTTTTTGAGAAAGAAAAAGTGCAAGTACCGATGAGGAAGCAATCTCCTCTGAGGGAGAAACTATAGGTAAACCGCTATTAAGATTCAAGCTTTTCAGAGTGACTGTTTGTAAATGAGAGCTTGAGCACACAGTAATTCAGCAAATTGAACAATTGGTAGTCAGTCATCCTTCAATTGCTGGGGATCGATGCTTACCAGAATTGGGGTGAAGTGGTACGATTATACTATCGATATAAAGAATAACTGAGCGAGCTATCTGATGAGCGAAACTACTTTACCTGATTACCTAACGGTTGCGACTGAACTTCAATCGGCAAGTTTAGCCGTAACCCCTGCTGAGATGCATGGTTTATTAACGGGTATGTTAAGCGGAGGCTTAAGCCTAGCAGATAAGAGTTGGCAACCGCTGATCTTTGATTACACCAACGAAGGTATGGGCTGGCCAGATAGCGCGTTAACGCTAGCGGAAGCGACATTGAAAGTAACGACCAGTGAAATCACAGGTTCAGGCATGGAATTGTCTATGTTGCTGCCTGACGAAGACGCAAGCGCAAGCCTGTTTGACTTGGCTGACGGTGTGTCTGATTGGATTAACCATTTCATCTCTGGTTTAGGTCTTGTTGGCGCTCAATTGAACAAAGCGTCTGAAGGCACGAAAGAAGCGTTGGCTGATCTTGAAGAGATGGCAAAGCTAGGCATTGATGAAGAAGATGATCTGGAAGAACAAGCACAACTTCTAGAGCACGTTATTGAGCACGTAAAAGCGTGTGCATTAACGATTCATGCTGAATTTGGTGCACGCCCATCTGAAGATGCGGCGCCAACCATTCACTAATCGTTTGTCGGTTTGAGGTTATGATGGCTCAATATGATGTTGTAATTGCTGGTGGTGCAATGGCGGGGGCGACGTTAGCCCTTGCTCTGAACCGCCTAAGCCAAGACTCGTTGTCGATTGCGGTGGTTGAGCCTTATCAGGTTGATCATCAAGCTCATCCTGGGTTTGATTCTCGTTCGATCGCTTTGTCTTATGGCACGGTACAGATCCTTGACTCTCTGCACCTGTGGCAGTCTATCGCTCCGGTAGCGACCCCGATTAAAGATATCCATGTATCGGATCGTGGGCATGCAGGGATGACGGATATCTATAGTGAAGAACTGGCTGTAGATGCACTTGGCTATGTAGTCGAGTTAGCCGATGTTGGTCGAATTTATCAGCAGAAGCTGGAATCAGAAGCGGCAATTACGATGTTGTGTCCGGACTCGGTAGCGAAAGTTGAGCGAAGTGAGTCACTGACAACTATCGAACTCAACAGTGGGCAAACCATAACGACTAAGTTACTGGTTGCGGCTGACGGTGCAATCTCAACCTGTTGTCAGCAACTCAATATCCCACTGAATGAACATGACTTTGAACAGGTTGCTGTGATTGCCAATATCGTGGCGAGCGAACCCCATCAAGGTCGCGCATTTGAGCGCTTTACCCATCATGGGCCAGTCGCTCTATTGCCGATGAGTGATAACCGTTTGTCTCTGGTTTGGTGTTTACCGCCGGAGCAAATCGATAAAGTTATGGCTTTTAACGACGACGAATTCCTTGAGCAGCTTCAGAGCGATTTTGGTTGGCGACTTGGCCGATTAGAGAAAGTCGGCAAGCGTGCGAGCTATCCACTGATTCTTCGTCACCGACAGCAAAATATCTCTCATCGATTTGCCATTGTTGGTAATGCTGCTCAAACGCTTCACCCCATTGCGGGGCAAGGCTTTAACCTAGGTATCCGAGACGTGGCTTCCTTGGCAGAAGAGTTGTGTACTCAGTTGGATGATGTGGGTCGTTACCGTGGTCTTGTTAACTTTAGAAAACGTAGAGAACAAGATAGAGACGCAACGATCACGTTGACTTCAAGCCTAGTTCACCTGTTCTCAAACGATTTTATGACCGCTCGCATTGGGCGTAATCTTGGGTTAGCCGTAATAGATAACCTTCCACCACTTAAAGGTCCACTTTTGCGTCATACGCTTGGCCTAGTAGAAAGATAAGGTAATAAATAATGATGCAAAGTGTTGATATCGCGATTGTTGGTGGTGGCATGGTTGGCTTAGCGCTTGCTGCTGCCCTGAAAGACAGTGACCTAAGAATTGCTGTCATTGAAGGTACAGCTCCCAGTGAAGGGCTTAGTGAGCTGCCTGACGTACGTGTATCCGCGTTGAGTCGTTCTAGTGAAGTGATTCTTCGCAACTTAGGTGCATGGCAAGGTATCGAACAAAGACGTGCAGCACCGTATCAAGCGATGGAAGTGTGGGAGCAAGACAGCTTTGCCCGTATTGAGTTTGACTCGACACGCTTGGCTCAGCCGAACTTGGGTCATATCGTTGAAAACCGTGTGATTCAATTAGCGCTGCTTGATCAGGTTAAGAAGCAAGACAACGTCAGCCTGTATATGCCTGCAACGTGTAAAACGATGGCGATTGGTGAAAGTGAAGCTTGGTTAACATTGGACAATGGCCAAGCGCTGACAGCTAAGTTAGTTGTTGGAGCAGACGGCGCAAACTCTTGGGTTCGTAAGCAGCAAGATATCCCATTAACACATTGGGATTACGGACACAGTGCGATTGTCGCGAACATCAAAACCACAGAGCCGCACCACAGCGTTGCTCGTCAAATATTCACACCTCAAGGCCCATTGGCATTTCTACCAATGCAACCAAGCCACATGAGCTCGATTGTTTGGTCTACGGAACCAAATCGTGCCGAGAAGTTGGTATCCATGTCGGATACTGATTTTAATAAGCAGCTAACGGCAGAGTTCGACTCAAAGCTTGGATTATGCGAAGTGGTTGGTGACCGTTTTGCATTCCCACTACGCATGCGTTATGCACGTGACTTTGCGGTAGAGCGTGTGGCTTTGGTTGGTGATGCTGCTCATACCATTCATCCATTAGCGGGGCAGGGCGTTAACCTTGGCCTATTAGACGCAGCAAGCTTAGCACAAGAGCTGTTAAAGCTATGGACTGCGGGTGAGGACATTGGCACCAAGCGTAATCTTCGCGGCTACGAGCGCTGGAGAAAAGCAGAGGCGGCGAAAATGATTGCTTCAATGCAGGGCTTTAAAGACCTGTTTGAAGGCGATAACCCAGCTAAGAAGCTGATTCGTGGTATCGGTATGAAGCTAGCAGGTCAATTACCGGGTGCGAAAGATGAGATCATGAAGCGCGCACTGGGTTTATCTGGCAATCTTCCTGATTTAGCTAAGCGTCCAGTGACTCATCGATAGTGACATAGTGTTCTGGTGATTTATCGAATCATCATTGATACGAAAAAAGGGTTGGCATAATGCCAACCCTTTTTGTTTTTAATTCTGTAGATAATCAGGTCATGCGTACGCGCAGCGCAGTTTCATGATTTCACTATTTATTTCTTTCACTGTTTGAAAGTGACGCTTTTCTGCTCGGTCTGGTAGCACTAGCTTACCGTTATCAAACTCAAATTTTCCTACGCCGTAAATGTAGATTCGTCCTTTGAAAAGTCGACTTACATGTTTAGCTATCATACTCGGTGTATAGCGCTTAAACAGTCTCATTTTTTATTATCCTTATATTTACCTAGCCTGCATATTATAGAAAAACTCCGAGATAATAATTGTGATAAGCATGGAGTAATATGCAGTAGAGTTGACGTTAATTAGATATTTGTGCTGTTCTAAGCACTTTCTTCAGTAAATATCTATTTTTACGTGAGCTCCTCCCCAAAATAATACTGAGTAGTGAACTGCCGTGAACTTTCCTGTTCGGTATTAAGCAGTCATAATGTTACAAGTATAAGAATAGGCGGGATTTTTTTGTTTGTGTAATCAAATTGTAAATTTCTGACAAAAAAAAGCCCGTCTAAAACGGGCGAATAGTCACAGATGCATTACACAAAAGTGGATACTGATGTTACTCAGTGGATTCACTTGTACTGATTTGCTTAATAGCTAGTCAGTAAATTTACAATAACGCAAATTTAACTTTGTGACTACTTATGCTTTTATTTTGAGTAAGTATTTACTGGTGATGTGTTCTTCTTATGACGAAGTTCACACAAAAAATGTACTCAATGAAATATTCAAATGAAGTTTGCGAAGCATGATCTGATCGAAACGATCATCGACTGATATCTGCGACGGTCGGTGCACATAGCGCCATAAGATCATTGAGATCCAACGCAACGCCAGCCATTCGAACACCCGAGCTAATGGTTACGGTCGAGTTGTTCTGAATGGAAGGATCAAAAATGATCGGCATGTGTCTCTTGAGAGCGAGCGGACCAACGCAACCCACTTTAAAGCCAGTGACCGCTTCAACATCAGTGAGCGACACGCAGGTCATCCGACGGCAATTCAGCACCGAGCGTACTTTCTTGGGGGCGACAGAACGATCGCCAGCAGTACAGGCCAGTGCATACTGATTACCCATATCCTTGAGCAGGATGCACTTGACCATTTGAGATGGGTCAATGCCTCGCTCTTGCGCGGTTTCTTCGATGCTGGTGGTGGGTTTACTTTGCATCAGCAGGCGATACTTCACCTGCTGTTGATCCAGCCATTGTGTAATCAGTGTTTCCACGTGGTTACTCGTCTTCGAGGCTGTAAGGCAGTGGCAGGATATTCCACACTTGATCAGGCTGCGCAGTCAATCGAAGCTGAACATCGTCATCCAGGTTGTTTGGCAATACCATTAAACCAATCGCTTGGTTATCAGCAAATTGATATACGTTTAATAGTCGGCCTGCGCCACGCCAGTTTTCACCTACGCTACGCTCTAGTTCAATAGGGTTCTCTAGTGTTAGCACTTCCCCAGTTGGGCCAGAAACAATACGCATCTCACGCTTGTTCATGCCGCGGTACTTAGCACGAGCAACCGTTTCTTGACCTGTGTAACAGCCTTTTGAAAAGCTGATACCGCCAATCGCTTGCAGGTTAAGCGCTTGAGGGATGTGCTCGTTTTGCTCAGTTTTCGATAGATTCGGCTGAGCATCAATAATTTCATGATATTGCCAAAGTGCTTCTGATACTTTCTCAGCAGAGCTGTTGGTGACTAAAGCTTCTGCAGCTTCTTCTGTCACAAGTAAAGCCCAGCGGTTGTCTGATACTAAAACGGCCGTACCGCCAGAAATCGCACGCACATTACCTTGGCTTTCTGAAATCGAATCAATGTATTGATTTGCAGACGCACCCATCACACCGATAACAACGTCAGACGTTTGCTCGATATCGACCTTAGAGAACACTGCGTACTTTTTGATTTCAACGAGCTCGACTTCAATCGCAGATTTAGGTTGCATGAGTGCGTAGCCACCGTTGTGGTGGAACAAACGAAAGATACTCCATACCTTTCCTTTTGCATCACAGTGCGCGCCTAATGTGGATTCATCATTAGGAAGAGTCACCACGTCGCACGTTACTTGACCTTGCAGGTACGACTTTTTGTCATCGCCTATCATGGTGATTGCACTCCAGTCTGACGCGTGTGTCATCATCAGTTCTGGAAGCGATTCATTTTGTGTATGAGCGAGTGGCTGAAATGTGTTTTTCCAATCCATTTTATCTTTCCTAAGAATTTTATTTGGCTCTATGTTAATCCGGTTCTGTTTCTTTGTCAGCTTAGGTTTTTTTTGTGAGCTGAGATAGGGACTGTGACTCACATAGTAGTTGCAGGGCGTATGACTTGTTACACTCCGAGAAAGAAAAATTATAGGTGAGGATAGCCAATGTACACTGCAGAGCAGAAAGCACGAATTAAATGGGGTTGCCGTCGCGGCATGTTAGAACTTGATGTAGTCATCATGCCATTTTTCGAAGAGTGTTTTGATTCATTGCAAGAGCAGGAACAGCGTGAGTTTGTTTCTCTACTAGAGTGTGATGACCCAGATTTGTTTACTTGGGTGATGGGACACGGACGCAGTGAAAACCTAGGTCATGCATCAATGGTTGATAAAATTGTCGCACACAACCTCAGCAAGGTTCGTTAAGCTCCAGCTTAACCCTTCATATTCCGCATTATTCGCAAAAGGCACTGTTTTCGGGTGCCTTTTGTTTTTCATCGTCCTATCTTCTATTCCACTTGCCGCCAGCCTTTATTGTTTAGCACTGCTGATCCATCTGTTTAAAACCAACCATCTGATTTTGAATAGTGCTCATGGTCGTTTTGATTATAAAGAAGATGGTGAGATCCGATTGAATGACCGACGTTATATTCTAAAGTCCGTGGATAAGATCTGGGCGCAGTTCTTTGTTAAATTGCAGTTTGAGTGTGGGTACTCGGTATTGCTTTGGCGCGACAGCTGTTGCGAGAATGAATATCGTCACTTTCTGGCAAACTTACAACGAGCGTGTTAGGTCAGCCAAAGTATTAGATAAAAGAAAGCATTAGACAAAAGAAAAGGGAGCACTCGGCTCCCTTTCGTTTAATTACTTTTCGCTGACGACTAATTAGCTAAGCACGCTTAACCCATAATTATGATTGGCGCTTTTCTGGCGTCAGAATCGTTGGGCCGCTGTCTTCTGCAAGTTCTGGATAGTCCAACGTGTAGTGTAGGCCGCGGCTCTCTTTACGTTGCATTGCACAGCGAACCATTAGCTCAGCCACTTGTAGCAAGTTACGCAGTTCTAATAGGTTATTCGAAACTTTGAAGTAGCTGTAGTACTCATGAGTCTCTTGCTGCAACATCTGAATACGGCGCAGTGCACGTTCAAGGCGCTTATCCGTTCGAACAATGCCCATGTAATCCCACATGAATAGACGTAGCTCGTGCCAGTTATGCTGAATGATAACTTCTTCATCACTGTTGGTTACTTGGCTTTCATCCCATGCAGGCAGTTCAGCACACAATTGAGATTGGTCGATGTTCTCAACGATATCTTTTGCTGCTGCCCATGCGTAAACCACACACTCAAGCAGTGAGTTAGAAGCCATACGGTTTGCACCGTGTAAGCCGGTATAGCTCACTTCGCCAATCGCATACAAGTTAGTCAGGTCGGTTTGACCTTGCTTATTAACCATGACACCACCACAAGTGTAGTGAGCAGCTGGTACGATAGGGATTGGCTCTTTGGTCATATCGATGCCCAAGTCCATCAAGCGAGTATGGATCATTGGGAAGTGCGTTGTGATGAATTCTTCAGGCTTGTGGCTGATATCAACATACATGCAGTCGGCACCCAAGCGCTTCATTTCGAAGTCAATTGCCCGAGCAACCACATCACGTGGAGCCAGCTCACCGCGCTCATCGAAGTCCTTCATAAAACGAGAACCATCTGGGCGGCGCAAGTAAGCACCTTCACCACGCAGTGCTTCCGTCAGTAGGAAGTTACGCGCTTCTGGGTGGAATAAACAAGTTGGGTGGAACTGATTGAACTCAAGGTTTGCCACACGACAACCCGCACGCCAAGCGATAGCAATACCATCACCTGAAGAAACATCTGGATTAGAGGTGTATTGGTAAACCTTTGAAGCTCCACCTGTTGCTAATACAACAAATTTAGCGCGCACGGTTTCAACGTGTTCTTGGTTACGGTTCCAAATGTAGGCACCGATCACCTTGTCTTTTGAACCACCAATCTTATCTTCAGTGATCAAATCCAGCGCATTGTGGCGCTCGAAGATCTCGATATTTGGGTGGTTGTTGACGTTATCTTGTAGTGAGGTTTGCATCGCCATGCCAGTTGCATCGGCAGCGTGCAGAATTCTGCGGTGACTGTGGCCACCCTCACGAGTGAGGTGATATTTTGGTTGGCCTTCGGTGCTGTTTTCATCTTTATCAAATGGAACACCACCATCAATCAGCCATTGCACACATTCTTTCGCATTTTCAGCAATGAATTGAACTGTATCTTCTTCGCATAACCCAGCCCCAGCAATTTGAGTATCCTCTACATGAGACTCAATACTGTCCGACTCATCGAACACCGCGGCGATACCACCTTGTGCGTAATACGTCGATCCTTCGCTGCGTGGTCCTTTGCTTAATACAATTACTTTTGCATGTTCTGCTACGCGTAAGGCTAATGACAAGCCTGCCGCACCACTTCCTACCACTAATACATCACACTGATGTTCACGGTTTGCGTTCATAAAACTTATTAAATCCCGGGCTATAGTCGAGTTGTCCACTCTCAATTGACTTTGTCTTGTTTTAGGAGTTTGGGTAAGACTGTTATAATCTCTCCAGAGTCATCCTTAAACGCTATGCAAAATCAATATATAGACAGCTATCTAGAAATATTTAATTGCTCAATACCATTGCTTTTGCTCAAGTTTCCCCAAATTGATAGGGATAGCTATTTTTATTACATCACATTGTGAAACAATAATGGCAAATAATTTTAAGAAAGTTGGAACTTTCGGTATTTGGCTTAGTCACAATAGTGCTCTTGTAGACGGTGGTGTCAATACTACATTTCGCATAATTAGTACCCATATCTGCGAAGGTAAGGGTTATAACAATAGGAGTACCCGCTCGAATGAACGAGCAGCTAACCGATCAAGTGTTGATTGAGCGAGTTCAGAGTGGAGATAAGCAGGCATTTAACTTACTAGTGGTTAAGTATCAAAACAAAGTTTGTAATCTTATCTCTCGATACGTGAATAATTCCGGTGATGTACCTGATGTAGCACAAGAAGCTTTTATTAAAGCTTACCGCGCGATACCTAACTTTCGTGGCGAGAGTGCCTTCTATACATGGTTGTACCGAATTGCCGTGAACACCGCTAAAAATCATATCGTTGCCCAAAGCCGTAGGCCGCCAGCAACCGATGTAGATGCAGAAGATGCAGAATATTACGAAACAGGCAGCGCGTTAAAAGAAATATCGAACCCTGAGAACTTAACGCTGTCAAAAGAATTGAAACAAGTCGTTTTTGGAGCGATTGAAGCGTTACCAGAAGACTTAAAAACTGCAATGACGTTGCGTGAGCTCGAAGGTTTGAGCTACGAAGAGATTGCAGAAGTAATGGATTGCCCTGTAGGAACCGTACGTTCGCGTATTTTCCGAGCTCGTGAAGCAGTGGAAAAGAAAATCAAACCTCTTTTGCAACGCTAGAACTTGTAATAATTATGGTGAAAATAATGGCTGATAAAGAAAAGCTTTCGGCACTCATGGATGGTGAAACGATCGATAAAGCTCTCATTGTAGATCTTGAATCTGATCAAGAAAGCATGGATACCTGGCAGAGTTACCATTTAATTGGTGATGTTATGCGTGGGGATGCGCCAGAAACTCAAGATTGGAACATTGCTAACAATGTGGCAGCAGCGCTTGAAGCTGAGCCTGCACATAGTGCAATGCCGAACCTGCACCAAGTGAATGTTGAACCTACTGTTGCTCCAATTGAAGAGCAGCCTAAACCTCAGCAAGCGAAGCGTCAGCTTCCGGCTTGGTTACAACAGTTTGGACAAGTTGCCGTAGCTGCGTGTGTTTCATTGGCGGTTGTATTAGGTGTTCAACAATATGGTGGCAGCGACCCTGCAGCTCCAGAGCAGTTGCCTGTACTCCAGACGATTCCATTTGCGGGTTCTGCGGAACCAGTAAGTTTAACGCGTGACTCCGTTGAGAAGCCGGCATCGGAAGCTAACTTGCAAGAGCAGCGTAAACGCGTTCATGCAATGCTAGAAGATTATGAGCTTCAGCTAAGACTAAACAGTGATGCATCGCCAATGCAAGATGCACATCTAGAATCGGACATTGAATGAAGAAAATCCTGGTCAGTGCACTGACACTGTTCAGCTTGATGTCTCCAACAGCCTTTGCAGAGGAAACCACTGCAAAGGCCTTGTTGCATCAAATGAACGAGGCCAGTCAGCATCTAAATTACGAACTCTCCTACATATTGATAAAGAAGAGCAGTATTGAACCTCTTGTTTATCGCCATGCAGTTAACGACGACCAACAACTTGCACACCTTGTTTACCTAAGCGGCCCTGTTCGTGAAGTCATTCGACGTGGCAATGAAGTTAGCTACATCGAACCGGGTACAGAGCCATTTACGATTCAGTCTGGCAGTATGGTTGCACCTGTTATTCCGATGATTAATAGAGATATCGAATCACTGAATCAGTACTACGACTTCGTAAAAGTTGGGCGCTCTCGTGAAGCGGGCAGCACTACTCAAGTACTGCGGGTCGTGCCGAAAGATGGCCTTCGCTATTCTTACGTGGTTTGGGTAGACGAGAAAACAAGCCTTCCTTTGCGTGCCGACCTTTTGGACCGTGATGGCGAAGTGCTTGAACAGTACCGCACGATCTCTTACGTGGTGAACGACAAGATTGCTGAGGCGATGGGTGGCTTGAACCAAGCTCAATTACCAAAAGTCTTATCACTGCCGGAAGGCTTAGTGAGTGAAACTAACTGGCAAGCGTCTTGGATTCCTGAAGGGTTTAAGTCAAAAGAGCTTAGCCGCTATCAAATGGCTGCGACCGATAAAATGGTTGAAAGTCAGCTTTTCAGTGATGGATTGTTTAGCTTTTCGGTTTATATCGCCGATAAAGACGAACATTCATTGAAAGGGCAATTGGTACGTCAAGGACGCAGAACCTTACACAGCTTAGTGATTGGCGATAAAGAAATTTCTGTGGTTGGTGATATTCCGCCAGCAACCGCCAAACGTATTGCTCAATCAGTTACGTTTAATAAATTGGAACCAGCGCAATGATGACCGCGCTGGCGACCGTTAGCTCGGTTGAACAAAAAGGTAAGCAATATTTTGTTCAACTGAGCTGCGAGCAACAAACCAGTTGCAGCAGTTGTTCTTCTCAAAAAAGCTGCGGAACAGGTATTGTGACTAAGGCTGTTGGCAATAAATCTTTGTTTTGGCAGCTTAAAACCAAAAGCTTAGTCAAAGCAGGACAAATCGTAGAAATTGGCTTTCCAGAAAAAAGCCTACTTCAGTCGGCGGCGATCGTTTATCTGATCCCACTTTTCATGTTGATGATTGGTGCTGGTTTTGGACAACTCTTGTTGCAACCCTTACTTCAAGGGGGCGAGGGCATTGTTATCTTAAGTGCAGCACTGTTTACTGCTGGTGGGATTGCCTTAGCGAAGCGGCTAGCCAAACCCATGGAAGACAAATCCAAGCAAGAAGTCGTCTTGATTCGAATCCTTGGTGAGTCTCTCGTCTAATTTATGATGCTTCTTGCCCTTAAATTGGGTAGAATCTGCCAACTTGATTGAAATGCCGCCACCAATGCTGACTGTAGATTGGACGTGTCGCGGCTTTCTTATTATCCCTATTCAAAGAGTTTAGTCACACCAAGCCTATGAAGCACATTCGTAATTTTTCGATTATCGCCCACATCGACCACGGTAAGTCGACCCTTTCTGACCGCTTAATCCAAGTTTGTGGAGGATTAAGTGAACGTGAGATGGCAGCTCAAGTCCTCGATTCTATGGATATAGAACGCGAGCGTGGTATTACAATTAAAGCGCAGAGTGTGACTTTAGATTACAAAGCTAAAGATGGTGAAACTTACCAGCTTAACTTTATCGACACTCCTGGACACGTAGACTTCTCTTACGAAGTATCTCGTTCTCTAGCGGCTTGTGAAGGCGCACTACTTGTAGTGGATGCAGGCCAAGGTGTTGAAGCACAAACTCTAGCAAACTGTTACACAGCAATCGAAATGGAGCTGGAAGTAGTGCCAATCTTGAACAAGATTGACCTACCAGCTGCTGAACCAGAGCGTGTTGCTGAAGAGATCGAAGAGATCGTTGGCATCGATGCGATGGAAGCGACTCGCTGTTCTGCTAAAACAGGTTTAGGCGTAGATGATGTTCTAGAAAACATCGTAACGGCTATCCCACCACCGGAAGGTGATCCTGAAGCGCCTCTACAAGCGTTGATCATTGACTCTTGGTTCGATAACTACCTTGGCGTAGTTTCTTTGGTTCGTATTAAAAACGGTAAGCTGAAGAAGAACGACAAGATTCGAGTAATGTCGACAGACCAAGTTTGGGGTGTTGACCGTCTAGGTATCTTCACGCCTAAGCAAATCGACACCACTGAGCTAAATACTGGCGAAGTAGGTTGGGTTGTTTGTGGTATTAAAGACATCCTAGGTGCACCAGTTGGTGATACGTTGACGCTTGCAAAAGGCGGCAGCACTGAACGTCTGCCTGGTTTCCAAAAAGTGAAGCCTCAGGTATACGCAGGTCTATTCCCTGTATCATCTGATGACTACGAAAACTTCCGTGACGCGTTAGGCAAGCTAAGCCTGAACGATGCGTCATTGTTCTTTGAACCAGAAAGTTCAGCAGCACTTGGTTTTGGTTTCCGTTGTGGCTTCTTAGGCATGCTTCACATGGAGATCATCCAAGAGCGTCTAGAGCGTGAATACGACCTAGACCTAATCACGACTGCACCAACAGTAGTGTATGAAGTTGTAAAAACAGATAAAACGGTTCTTTACGTTGATAGCCCGGCTAAACTGCCAGCGGTTAATGACCTAGAAGAAATTCGTGAACCAATTGCACGCTGTAATATCCTGGTACCTTCGGATTACCTAGGTAACGTAATCACACTGTGTGTAGAGAAGCGTGGCGTACAAGTAGACATGGTTTACCACGGTAATCAAGTTGCTGTGACGTACGATCTTCCTATGGCTGAAGTAGTTCTCGACTTCTTCGACCGTCTGAAGTCAACGTCTCGCGGTTACGCATCATTGGATTACAACTTCCAACGTTACGAGCCATCAAACATGGTACGTGTAGACGTATTACTGAATGGCGAAACGGTTGATGCTCTAGCGATCATTACGCACAAAGATATTGCTCAGTCTCGTGGTCGTCTACTGGTAGAGAAGATGAAAGAATTCATCCCTCGTCAGATGTTCGATATCGCGATTCAAGCAGCGATTGGTAACCACATCATTGCTCGTTCTACAGTAAAACAACTGCGTAAGAACGTAATCGCAAAATGTTACGGTGGTGATATCAGTCGTAAGAAGAAACTTCTTAAGAAACAAAAAGAAGGTAAGAAGCGTATGAAGCAGATCGGTAACGTTGAACTGCCTCAAGAAGCTTTCCTTGCAATCCTTCACGTTGGAAAAGACTAGGTATCAATCGCACTAACTATCTGCTGAATATTACTGGTTAAAATCGTTTATTTCTTTGTTGCAAAGATTGCAATTAGGCCCACTAGTCACTGCACTTTGCGCCTCGAACTAAACGATTTTTCCTGCGTAATCTTCCCAGCATTTAGTCAGCATGATTGATACAAATTAGAAATATTAAGCAGAGTGAAAGAGTTATGCTCTTTCACTTTCGTTATTTTTAAAGAAATGAAATTTAAGGGATATCAATGGCTAATACATTTTCGCTTATCTTAGTGATCGTAACTCTAGTGACCGGCATTGTATGGGCGTTGGAAAAGTTTGTGTGGGCGAAGAAGCGCCAGCAAAAGCTTGCTGACGTTGAAGCACAATCGAATGGCCTAGACGCTGAAACCAGCGCAAAAGTTACGGCTCAGCCTTGGTGGGTTGAGAACAGTGTGTCCATTTTCCCGGTAATTGCATTTGTTTTGATCTTGCGTTCATTCATCTATGAACCGTTTCAAATCCCATCAGGCTCGATGATGCCAACCCTTTTGGTTGGTGATTTTATCTTGGTAGAGAAGTACGCGTACGGTCTAAAAGACCCAGTATGGCGCACTCAATTGGTAGAAACAGGCAAGCCAGAACGCGGTGATTCAATCGTATTTAAGTACCCACCTCAGCCAAACATCGACTACATTAAGCGTGTTGTTGGTATGCCAGGTGACACTATTCGCTACAGCAGTCGTAAAGAGATCTGTATTCAGGCGAAGGGTACAAGTAGCTGTGAACCAGTGAAACTAAGTCACGTTGAAGAGAGCCAATTTATTCAAGATGGTGTGCCTCTGATTCAGCTGAATGAACAGCTTGGAGATGTTGAGCACCAAATTTTAGTTAACCCATTACGCCGTGATCGTGTGCAAGCATATCAGCCTCGCAATGGTGTTAACGAGTGGGTCGTTCCAGAAGGCCAGTACTTTGTGATGGGTGATAACCGTGATAACAGTGCTGATAGCCGTTACTGGGGCTTTGTCCCTGAAGCAAACCTTGTTGGTAAGGCCGTTGCTATTTGGATAAGCTTCGAATTCGAACGCGGTTCAGACAGTGTACTTCCAACATGGATTCCTACTGGTGTGCGTTTTAATCGCATCGGTGGGATTCATTAATCGATCAATTAACACATCGAGAGAGCATGAATTCTCCAATTGATAAACTAGAGAGAAAGATTGGCTATCAGTTTAATGATGCCGATCTTATCCACTTGGCGCTGACTCACCGCAGCGCCGCAGGTAAACATAATGAACGTCTTGAGTTTCTGGGCGATTCAATTTTAAGTTTTGTTATCGCTGATGATCTTTACCACCGTTTCCCTAAAGTAAACGAAGGTGATATGAGCCGCATGCGTGCAACATTAGTACGTGGTCATACATTGGCAGAACTAGGTCGTGAATTCGAACTAGGAGATTACTTAAAATTAGGTCCAGGTGAGTTGAAGAGTGGCGGTTTCCGTCGTGATTCTATTCTAGCGGATGCGGTTGAAGCGATCATCGGTGCTGTCTATTTAGATAGTGATACCGAGACGGTTCGCGGCATTATTTTAAGCTGGTACCGATCTCGCCTAGATGCTATTCAGCCTGGAGTATCTCAAAAAGATCCGAAAACTCGCCTACAAGAGTTTTTGCAAGGTCGAAGAAATCCTCTGCCTGTCTACACAGTGACTAATATTAAAGGTGAAGCACACAACCAAGAGTTTACGGTTGAGTGTGAAGTGGCAGGTGTGGATAAACCTGTTATCGGTAAAGGCACTAGCCGCCGCAAGGCAGAACAAGCGGCTGCTGAAACAGCATTAGAGCAACTAAGCAATGTCTGATAACAACCAAGATTTCGATATCGATGCATTCTTTTCATCTGATAGCAAAAAAACAGGCCTACCGGAAAACCAACACTGTGGCTTCATCGCTATTGTCGGTCGCCCAAACGTAGGTAAGTCGACGCTTCTGAACCATATTCTGGGTCAGAAGATTTCTATTACATCACGTAAACCACAGACGACACGTCACCGTATTATGGGCGTTGAAACTGAGGGTGATTACCAAGCGATCTTTGTTGATACTCCTGGACTTCATATTGAAGAAAAGCGTGCAATTAACCGCTTGATGAACCGTGCGGCGAACAGCTCACTGAGTGATGTGAATCTAGTATTCTTCCTTGTTGATGGTACTCACTGGACTGACGACGATGAGATGGTTCTGAACAAACTGAAGAAGACTGACTTCCCAGTTGTACTTTGCATTAACAAAGTAGATAACGTTCAAGACCGTACTAACGTGATGCAGCACATGATGGAAGTCTCTAAGAAGATGGACTTCATTGACGTTGTGCCAATCTCAGCGAAGCAAGGTAAAAACATTGATGTACTGCGTAAGCACGTACGTGAACATTTACCTAAAGCGACACACCACTTCCCGGAAGAATACGTGACAGATCGCTCGCAACGTTTTATGGCCTCTGAAATTATCCGTGAAAAGCTGATGCGCTTTACGGGTGATGAGCTACCGTACTCGGTAACGGTTGAAATTGAACGTTTCGATTACAACCCAGATAATGATGGCTTCCATATCAATGCACTGATTCTTGTTGAGCGTACAGGTCAGAAGAAAATGGTGATTGGTAAAGCGGGCGAGAAGATCAAAACGATTGGTCGTGAAGCGCGTATCGATATGGAAGAACTGTTCGGCCGTAAAGTTTACCTAGAGACTTGGGTCAAGGTTAAATCTGGCTGGGCTGATGATGAGCGTGCACTTCGCTCGTTAGGCTACATCGACGATCTATAATATATTGAACGTCACTTTCTGAGATTAAGAAAGTTGAACTGAAGATAAATCCAAGAGAGAGTGCGAACTCTCTCTTTTTGTATCTGTAATAAGGGTAAGTGATTGAGCGAAGGGTTACAGCGATGCTTTGTGTTGCACCGTCGACCATACAGTGAGTCGAGCCTGATCTTGGACGTCTTCAGTGAAGAGTTCGGTCGGGTGACGTTGATGTCTAAAGGCGCTCGCAGCAAGCGTTCCAATTTGAAAGGTGCACTACAACCTTTTACGCCGCTACTGCTTAAGTGGTCTGGTAATGGTTCGATGAAAACCTTACGCCAAGCTGAACCTATTAGCTTGGGGCTTCCTCTCGCCGGTATCAATCTGTATTCAGCCATGTATGTGAACGAGCTAATCGGTCGTGTATTGATGGCGGAAGTGCCGATGCCTGCACTTTTTCACGACTATCTTCATGCTTTAACAGAGCTGGCGCATAATGAGAATCCTGAGCCAGCACTGCGTCGCTTTGAGTTGGCTCTGTTATCCGCTATGGGTTACGGCGTCGACTTTTTACACTGCGCGGGCACTGGCGAAGCGATTGACCCGAGCATGACTTATCGCTATCGAGAGCAGAAAGGTTTCATCGCTTCGGTGCGTCGAGACAACCTGACCTTTATGGGCGATGAACTTATCGCAATCAGTGAACGTAGGTTTGTCACTAAAGAGCAGTTAAAAGCGGCAAAACGCTTTACACGCATAGCCTTAAAGCCGTATCTTGGCGGCAAACCATTAAAAAGTAGAGAGCTATTTATGCCAACAATAGCCCTCTCTAGAGCACGGAGTATTGGAAAATGAGCTCAATCCTTTTAGGCGTTAATATCGACCATATTGCAACACTACGTAATGCACGTGGTACTAAATACCCAGATCCAGTACACGCAGCTGAAATTGCTGAACGTGCGGGTGCTGACGGTATTACTATTCACCTGCGTGAAGACCGTCGTCATATCGTTGACCGCGATGTGCGTATTCTAGCTGAAACACTTCAAACTCGTATGAATTTGGAGATGGCAGTAACGGACGAGATGGTTCAAATTGCCCTCGATACTAATCCTGAGTTTGTTTGTCTGGTTCCAGAGAAGCGTGAAGAGCTGACCACTGAAGGTGGCTTGGACGTGGTTGGTCAACTTGAAAAGATCAAAGCGGCGACGGAAAAACTGTCTGCTGCTGGCATTAAAGTATCTCTGTTTATCGATGCTGACCGTGAGCAAATCGACGCAGCAAAAGCGTGTGGCGCACCGTTCATTGAACTGCACACTGGCCATTATGCCGATGCTAAAACAGAAGAAGACCAACAAGACGAGCTGAAAAAGATTGCTGCAGGCGCAAGCTACGCGGACGATCTTGGTATCACAGTCAATGCGGGTCATGGTCTGACTTACCACAACGTCGCACCGATTGCGGCTCTTCCAGAGATCTACGAGTTGAACATCGGCCACTCAATCATGGGACGTGCAGTGTTTGATGGTTTGAACAAAGCCGTTGCAGACATGAAAGCCGTGATGGAAACAGCACGCAACAACGCTTAGTTTTCTAAACAGTAAGTGTTAAGTCTTAAGCGACTAATTAGTAGAATTAATAGATAGAAGTTTGGTAATAGGGTAAACATGGCTGTTGTTGGATTAGGTACAGATATCGCAGAAATTGAACGTGTTGAAAAGGCATTGTCACGAAGTGGTGACGCTTTTGCTCAGCGTATTTTGACCGATTCTGAATTTGAAGTATTCCAGCAACTGAAGCAAAAAGGGCGTTACCTTGCAAAACGTTTTGCTGCCAAAGAAGCGGCATCTAAGGCGTTAGGCACGGGGATCGCGCTGGGTGTGACCTTCCACGACTTTGAGATTTCAAACGATGAGCATGGTAAGCCAGTTCTGAGCCTGCATAAAAAAGCGCGTGAAATCGCAGAGGCGAATGGCACAACATCGATTCATCTGACTATCTCGGATGAGCGTCACTACGCTGTGGCAACGGTATTACTCGAATCGTAAACAGATTATCGCTACTTTATATCTAGTGCTCTTGGCTCTAGACAGAAAAAAGCAGAGCTTGTGAGCTCTGCTTTTTTATTGCCTTGAGTTTGAGGCTAAATCAATCTAGTCACTAGTTGGTTTCAAGTAGTGAATGGCCGTCGCTTGAACCTTATCTAGCTCATCTTGAAGCTCGAAAAGCTCCGGCTCAATGTCTTCAACAGAAGTACCAGAACGCAGCTCTTTCTCTATCGTCGCACATACCGACTTTAGCCTTGGTACGCCACTGTACGAACTGCTGCCATGCATCTTGTGGATAATGTGTATCAGCTCTTCAACTGGGTAGTCACTGTCTTCTATCGCTTTGTCTGCTGCCTCATAAACCTCCGGAATAAAGTCGACGAGCATTTGTAGCATATCGCGTGCGAGGTCTTCTTTATTGGCGGCTTGTCTCATCGCAGCTTGCCAATCAATGATGATGTTTTTGTGTACGCTGGCTTCAGTTTCTGACACTGGGCCGTTATCGATTTCAGCAGAAACAGCAGGGTGGTCTGGATCTATTTTTTCTATGTGCTCAACCTCAGAGGTTGGGCTCCAATGAATCAGTACCTGCTGCAAAACATGTTCTTCAATGGGTTTGGTTAGATAGTCATCCATGCCCGCTTCGAGTAGTCGGTCACGTTCGCCAATCATTGCATGCGCGGTCACGGCAATCACAGGTGTGTTCGCATTATTAGCTAGCTTCTTAATGTTCTTACAAGCCGTCACACCGTCCATCTGTGGCATTTGAATATCCATGAAGATGATATCAAATTGAGTATCTGTCGCCTTGTCTATCGCCTGCTGACCACTGGTACAACTGATGACGGTTTCTACACGTTCTTTGAGCAGCGCAGTGATCAGTTTAAGGTTGGCAGGGTTGTCGTCGACCGCCAATACCGTAAGCGGAAGCTTCTCTTCTGAGTGTGTTTCAATCGCTGGTGCAATCAAGGTTGGCGCCTGATTCGATACCAGAGTTTGCAGTAACTTCTTGCGAGAAAGAGGTTTAGTGATGCATTGAACATCGACCTCTTTCATTAGTTGCTCACCCAACGCTAGCTCGGTACTTGGTGTACCAATAATCACGTTTTGGGCAATCTTCTTCGCACCGATCGCCCAACCACTCACGGTATCAAATTGATATTCTTGGTTGGCGGCTAGGTTAAGCAAAACGTAGTCATACGAGGTGGTCTCGTCTGGCATTACTGAACGATACGTTACCACTAAGCCTTCTTGAGTTAGGATTTGCTGAGTAATCGATGCCGCTTGCATGTTTGGTTCGATCAGCAGCAGTTGTTTGTCTTGTAGACACTGAGTCTCAATCAGCTCTGTCATTGGCATATCAGTCGTTGATAGTCTCAACGTAAACCAGAAGGTTGACCCTTGATGTAGACGACTGGTTAGGCTGATCTCTCCGCCCATTTGGCTGACCAGTTTTTGGGTTATAACTAGACCTAAGCCTGTACCACCATAACGACGAGAGATACTTGCGTCGGCTTGGCTGAAGGCTTGGAACAGCTGAGCTTGTTGACGCTCCGAAATACCAATACCCGTATCGCGAACCATGAATTGCAGCTCAATGTTGTCTTCGCTTTGTGAGCGAAGCTCAACGCTGATATCAATGTTGCCGCGCTCGGTAAACTTGATTGAGTTGCCGACTAGGTTGGTTAGGATCTGTTGAATACGCAGTGGATCGCCCACCACGCCTGGCGGAACTTTAGGATCGATCTTCAGTGTCAGCTCAAGGCCTTTCTCATGAGCGTTGGTTGCTTGAAGGTTTACTACTTCTTCAAGGCTAGCTTGGAATTCAAATGGGATGTTTTCTAGAGCCAGTTTACCGGCTTCAAGTTTCGAAAAGTCCAAGATATCGTTAATGATGCTAAGCAGGTTATTTGCCGATCGTTCAATGGTTTGTAGGTAATCGGTTTGGCTGTTCGATAGGTGAGTCTTAAGCATTTGACGAGTGAAGCCAATCACACCATTCAGAGGTGTTCTTAGTTCGTGAGACATATTCGCCAGGAATTCAGACTTAACACGAGCTGCTTCTTGAGCTCGTTTCTTCGCTATGTCTAACTCAACGTTTTGAATCTCTAATTGCTCAAGGGTTTCTCGCAAGTCTGATGTGGCTTGGTCGATACTGTGCTGCATCTCGACGTGATACTCTGACAACGATACCGCCATCGCGTTGATGCCATTTTTCAGTGAGTCTAGCTCACCATGCATTTTGCCTTCGATACGTACATCTAGGTGGCCTCGACGAATTCGGTCGACCATGTTTTTCATGTGTGTGATCGGCTGGGTTACGTCATGCATCAAGCGGAAAGCAAAGACACCAGACAACCCAAGCCCGAGAATCAGAACTAAGAAGGCAGAGAACACTTCTTGATATTGCTGCAATCGAAGAGAAGATAGGTCTAATTCAATCGCAATATAACCGATTGCTTGGTTGGCTTGAGACTGACCGTTGGCTGAATTGATGTATTGGCCTTCGGCTATGATCGGCGTCCGCAGAATCAGCGTGTTATCGAGCAGGTTCGATGAGCTTAAATGCGGGATCGGTTTATCTTTCGGATAGGTTAGGCTTTCAAAGTCGGGGTGGAAGTTTGAGGTTACAAACAATTCATGACGTTCATCAAACACCGCGATACTACGCACCAGCTTAGAATTCTTTCGATGCGCATAGCTAATAAGCTGACGAACAGACTCTCGACTTTCGAGCTTCATGCCTGATTCACTCGCAATCGCAAGTGGTTCAATGATGCTAGTACCAGTGTTAACCACTTGCCCCTCAAGGTCTTGATAGCGGTTAAATGAGAAAAATGCACTCAATAGCAACCCAATAATCAGGGTTGGAGCTAGAGTTAAGGTAATTACACGGGCTCTTAAGCCATATCTGGTCATGTTCTTTAATTACATCGAGGTCTGGATATGGGAAAATAACGCACACAATGGCGGTTAAGTGAACGGTAAGCTTAATCAAAGCCGTGACGTTCGACAATGATTCCAAGACATAATAGTGAGTCCTGGATACCAATTACTTATTAAAAGATACATTAGGCACAAGCAATGGCACGTTTTTTCCAACCAAAAAAGAAAACTCAACTCGAGACCAAGCATCAATCGGTTTTGGTTGAACGAATGGATCACAATGGCGCTGGCATCGCTTATCAGAAGAATAAACCGGTTTTCATTGATGGCGCATTGCCAGGTGAGCAGGTGGTCATTCAACTTACTGAGAGCAAAAGTAAGTTTTCGCGAGCAAAGCTCATCAAATTGTTGAAGCCGAGCGAGCAGCGTTTAAAGCCATTTTGTAAGCACTTTAATCAGTGTGGTGGTTGTCACCTTCAGCATCTCGGTTATTCTTCTCAGGTTGAGCATAAATCGCAATCTCTGACGCACCTGATGAGCCAATACCAAACGGCTAATACTGAAGTTGCACAACCTATTATTGGTGATGAAACCGGTTATCGACGTCGCGCACGTATCAGCCTATTTGTTGATAAGAAGACACAGCAGCTTCAATTCGGTTTCCGTAAGAAGCAGAGTAAGCAGATTGAAAACATCACCGACTGTGCCGTGCTTGATCCTCGCCTTAATGTATTGCTGCCAAAACTGAAAAATTTACTCAACACTTTCAACAGCCTTACGTCTTTAGGACACGTTGAATTGGTATTGGGCGATACTGGTCCTGTTATGGTGCTACGTCACCTTAAGCCTTTGGTTGAAAAAGATGAACAAGCGCTGATAGCGTTAGCAAAAGAAGAAGGCGCGACGCTGTACTCAATGCCTGAAAGCGATAAGTTGGTTCGTTTGGTTGGTGATGCACCAGCCTATAGCGAAACTGGCGTGACGTTACCGTTTGAGCCAAACCACTTTATCCAAGTAAACCAGAAAGTGAATCAGCAGATGGTGGCTCAAGCTATTGAGTGGCTAGAACCTCAAGCGGATGAACGGGTACTAGACCTGTTTTGTGGTCTAGGTAACTTCAGTTTGCCTATCGCAAAACAATCGGCGTTTGTGGTTGGTGTGGAAGGCGTTGATGAGATGGTTCAGCAGGCCACATTGAATGCCCAATTGAACCAGTTGAGTAACACCGAGTTTTACCAAGCGAACCTTGAAGAAGACTTATCTACACAAGCTTGGGCAAAAGAGAAATTTGATAAAATCTTACTGGACCCAGCTCGTGCTGGAGCGAGTGGTGTTGTTGATCAAATTTCAGCGTTAGGAGCGAAGCGTGTGGTTTATGTTTCGTGTAATCCTGCTACTCTAGCTAGAGATTCAGAGAGCTTAGAAAAGCAAGGCTACCAATTAGCCAAACTTGGTATGTTGGATATGTTCCCACACACCAGCCATTTAGAATCGATGGCTCTCTTTATCAAGGCTTAAAGGCCCGTAAATAAGGCTTAAAAATGAATGACAAAGGCGCAGGGACACCTGCGCTGATATCAATATGGTCGAACTAACTTGGAACCAGTTAGTCATATTGAATTGGGTATAAAACATAATAACTAGGAAGGCATGATGGTTGCGGTACGAAGCGCACATTTAAACCCAAGCGAACAGTTTGAGCTAGAAAGTTGGATTGCGTCACTGAATCAAGACGCAAAAACCTCGAATAAACTGATCAAGGTTTATCGTCACTGTGAAGAGCTATTAAAAGATCACGAGCAAGCATCGCTCTTGCTTTGGCGTGGCCGCGAGATGATCGAAATCTTGGTTACGCTGTCCATGGACCGTGCCACTTTAATTGCCGCGCAACTTTTCCCCGTCGTCTCAAGCGGCGTTTTTGAGCGCGAAGCGTTTGAAGAAAGCTACGGTAAAGAAACCGTAAAGTTGATTGATGGCGTTGAAGAAATGGCGGCTTTAGGCCAGTTAAACGTGACTCTTGAAGGCAGTGCTGCCTCGGGACAAGTTGATAATGTTCGCCGCATGCTACTGGCGATGGTGGATGATTTCCGCTGCGTAGTTATCAAACTCGCTGAGCGAATCTGTAACCTTATTGAAGTAAAAAAAGCGCCTGATGCTGTACGTCGCGCGGCAGCAAAAGAGTGTTCTAACATCTACGCTCCGCTCGCTAACCGTTTAGGTATTGGTCAGCTTAAGTGGGAAATCGAAGATTACGCATTCCGCTACCAGCAGCCAGACACCTACAAGCAGATAGCTAAACAGCTGTCTGAGCGTCGTATCGTACGTGAACAATACATCACCGATTTCGTTGACGACTTAACGGCTGAAATGAATCGTTCAAGCATCAATGCGGAAGTGAGCGGTAGACCAAAACACATCTACAGTATCTGGCGTAAGATGCAGAAGAAAGGCTTGGACTTCGATGAGCTTTTTGACGTGCGAGCGGTACGTATCATCGCAGATCAGCTTCAAGACTGTTATGCCGGTCTAGGTGTGGTTCATACCAAATACAAACATCTACCAAGTGAATTTGATGACTATGTGGCGAACCCTAAGCCAAATGGTTACCAATCGATTCACACGGTGGTTCTGGGCCCAGAAGGCAAGACCATTGAGATTCAGATCCGTACCAAGCAAATGCACGAAGACTCTGAGTTGGGTGTGGCTGCGCATTGGAAGTACAAAGAAGGCGCTTCGAGTGGACGCAGTGGTTACGACGAGAAAATCACTTGGTTGCGTAAACTTATCGATTGGCAAGAAGAGATGTCGGATTCTGGCGAGATGCTGGATGAAGTTCGTAGCCAAGTATTCGATGATCGCGTATATGCCTTTACACCGCGTGGTGATGTGGTCGATTTACCTATGGGGGCAACCCCGTTGGATTTCGCTTACCACATCCACTCGATGGTTGGACACCGCTGTATCGGTGCCAAAGTAGCAGGCCGTATCGTCCCATTCACTCATAAATTATCGATGGGTGATCAGGTTGAAATTATCACTCAGAAAGAGCCGAACCCATCTCGTGATTGGCTGAACCCAACCACAGGCTTCGTTCACTCTGGACGTGCTCGTGCGAAAATCAACGCTTGGTTCCGCGCGCAAAGTCGTGAGAAGAACCTAGAAGCGGGTCGTGACATTCTTGAGGTTGAATTAGCGAAGGTTGGTGCAACTCTAAAAGATGCCGACCAATACGCGCTAAGACGCTTTAACGTCAACACGCCAGATGAGCTTTATGCTGGTATCGGCAGTGGCGACTTGCGCATTAACCAAGTGGTTAATCACATCAATGCGTTGGTCAACAAGCCTACGGCGGAAGAAGAAGACAAGAAAGCGCTAGAGAAACTGCTTGAGTCGGAAAACAAACCAGCACAACAGAGTCGTCCAAAGAAAGACGCGGTAGTGGTTGAGGGCGTTGATAACTTAATGACGCACCTAGCTCGTTGCTGTCAGCCAATCCCTGGTGATGTGATTAAAGGTTACATCACTCAAGGTCGTGGTATCTCAGTTCACCGTGCTGACTGTGAACAGTTGAGTGAGCTAAGCCTGCACGCACCAGAGCGTATTATTGATACAGTCTGGGGCAATGGCTTCGTCGGTTCTTACATCCTAACGCTGCGTGTTGAAGCACTGGAGCGTAATGGCTTGCTGAAAGACATCACCTCACTGTTCTCGAACGAGAAGATCAGCGTGACGACAATGAAGAGCCGCATCGACTATAAACGTCAGCTATCGGTAATGGATTTCGATTTGGAAGTGACCAATATTGAAATCTTGAGTCGCGTGACCAGCCGAGTCGAGCAAATCAAAGATGTAATGAGCGTCAAACGCTTGGGCTAAAATTCTCGTCATACTTGAAGCTGATGGCGTTGTTGATTGCGCGCACTCGCTCAATCACATAGGCAAGCTATGCTCAGGAGTCTCGCTTGCTTGTCGCCTAGCCACAGTTTCAATTATTTAGAGAATTAGACAGTATCAAGAAAGGTGAGTGGTTTTAGCTGCTCGCCTTTTTTAGTTTTAACAGAAGTATTAAATTTAAAAATCAAAGACAGTGAATAGGAAGAAAACGATGAACCACCCGATTGAACAACTTGAACAGATTATGGCTAAGCTGCGCGATCCTGAAGGTGGTTGTCCTTGGGATTTGAAACAAAATTTTGAAACAATTGTGCCGCATACTATCGAAGAAACTTATGAGGTGGTGGACGCGATTCACAACAAAGATTGGCCGAACCTACAAGAAGAGCTAGGTGACCTGCTGTTTCAGGTGATTTTCTACAGTCAGCTCGCGAAAGAGCAGGGGCTGTTTGAGTTTTCTGATGTGGTTGATGGCATCAATGAGAAGCTAACGCGCCGTCATCCTCATGTATTTTCTAATACCGAGTTTGCCAATGATGAAGAAATTAATGCCAACTGGGAAGCTGAAAAAGCCAAAGAAAAAGCACAGGCAGGCAAAACTCAAGAAAGTATTCTAGACTCAATACCAAACTCTCTACCCGCACTTTCTCGTGCTACAAAGATTCAAAAACAGGTAGCGAAATATGGCTTCGATTGGGACTCTATTGGCCCAGTGGCTAATAAGGTTTTAGAGGAAGTCGATGAGGTGCTAGAAGAAGCGCTTCAAGTCACGCCAAATGAAGATTTGGTTGAAGAAGAGTTGGGTGATTTGCTGTTTGCGACGGTCAATTTGGTGCGACATTTGGGTAAAAATCCAGAGTCGGCTTTAAATAAAGCCAATCTGAAGTTCTCACGTCGCTTTAAAGGGGTGGAACAAAAAGTTCGTCAGCAAGATAAAATTTTGACCGATTTTTCACTACAACAGCTTGATTCCATGTGGGATGAAGTCAAAGTGGCGGAGAAAAGATAACCAAAGCTTTTATCATGAATTGATTTGAAGCAAAAAATAAAAAATAGCAGTGTGATAGATTTCACGTTGTGGCGATAAGGGGCTTCTGGTATATTTTCATCCCGTCCAGAAGTAGTCCATTTCCCTCATTCAACCAATTTCAGGTTAAACATGACGACAAATTACATTTTTGTTACTGGCGGGGTTGTATCCTCTCTAGGTAAAGGTATTGCTGCAGCATCTCTTGCGGCTATTTTAGAAGCTCGTGGTCTTAAAGTGACTATGATGAAGCTTGACCCTTACATCAACGTTGATCCAGGCACTATGAGCCCGACTCAGCACGGTGAAGTGTTCGTTACGGAAGATGGCGCTGAAACTGACCTTGACCTTGGTCACTATGAGCGATTCATTCGCACCAAGATGACTAAGCGTAACAACTTCACTGCAGGTCGTGTTTACTCAGACGTACTCGCTAAAGAGCGTCGCGGTGATTACCTAGGTGCAACTATTCAGGTTATCCCACACATCACTAACTCTATCAAAGAGCGTGTAATTTCTGGCGCAGCTGGCCACGATATCGCGATCGTTGAAGTTGGTGGTACGGTTGGTGATATCGAATCTCTACCATTCATGGAAGCGATTCGTCAGCTAGCAGTCGAACTAGGCCGTGAACGCGCAATGTTCATGCACCTTACTCTAGTGCCATACCTAGCAGCTGCGGGCGAAGTGAAAACTAAGCCGACGCAACACTCTGTAAAAGAGTTGCTGTCTATTGGTATTCAGCCAGACATCCTAGTTTGTCGTTCAGACCGCAACATTCCTTCGAACGAGCGTAAGAAAATTGCTCTGTTCTGTAATGTGCAAGAAAATGCAGTTATTTCTATGCGCGATGTTGACTCTATCTACAAGATCCCTCAGCTTATTAAAGCTCAAGGCACTGATGAACTTGTATGTAAGCGTTTCGGCATCACAGCTCCAGAAGCAGATCTGTCTGAATGGGAACAAGTAATTTACGAAGAAGCTAACCCAACGGGTGAAGTGACGATTGGTATGGTTGGTAAGTACATTGAACTACCAGATGCATATAAATCAGTAAATGAAGCGCTAAAACACGCAGGCTTGAAAAACCGCCTAAGCGTTAATATTAAATACGTAGATTCACAAGACGTTGAGTCTCGTGGCGTAGAAGTTTTAGAAGGCCTAGATGCAATCCTAGTTCCTGGTGGCTTTGGTGACCGTGGTGTTGAAGGTAAGATTCTTGCTGCTCAATACGCTCGTGAAAACAAAGTACCGTACTTAGGTATCTGTCTAGGTATGCAAGTAGCGCTTATCGAGTACGCTCGTAACGTTGCGAAAATGGAAGGGGCACACTCTTCTGAATTCTGTACTGAAACTAAGTACCCAGTAGTTGGTCTTATCACTGAGTGGACTGATGGCGAAGGTAAAGTTGAAGAGCGTACAGAATCATCTGACCTAGGCGGCACAATGCGTCTTGGTTCACAGCTTTGTCACCTAGCGAAAGGGACTAAAGCTTACGAATTATACGGTAGCGCGACGATCCATGAACGTCACCGTCACCGTTACGAAGTGAACAACAATCTTCGTCCACAAATCGAAAAAGCGGGCCTAAAAGTATCGGGTCTATCTGCGGACAAGAAACTGGTTGAAGTTATTGAGAACCCGAACCACCCATGGTTTGTTGCTGCTCAATTCCACCCAGAGTTCACTTCAACACCTCGCGATGGTCACCCATTGTTTGCAGGTTTCGTTAAAGCGGCTGGTGAGTTCCAGCGCGGCGAGTTAGAAAAGTAAAAAGGAATACAGGTAGCTGCGTAAGTTGTGCTGCTACCTTTAAATTTGACATTTATATATTCAACGAGAAGGAAACATTCAATGTCTAAGATCGTTAAAGTTCTAGGTCGTGAAATCATCGATTCACGTGGTAACCCAACTGTAGAAGCTGAAGTACACCTAGAAGGCGGTTTCGTAGGTATGGCTGCTGCTCCATCTGGCGCATCTACTGGTTCTCGCGAAGCTCTTGAGCTACGTGACGGCGACAAATCACGTTTCCTAGGTAAAGGTGTTCTTAAAGCTATTGAAGCTGTAAACGGCCCAATCGCTGAAGCTCTAGTTGGTACTGACGCTAAAGCACAAGCTGACGTTGACCAAATCATGCTTGACCTAGACGGTACTGATAACAAGTCTAAGTTCGGCGCGAACGCTATCCTAGCTGTATCTCTAGCTAACGCAAAAGCTGCTGCTGCTGCGAAAGGCATGCCTCTATACGAGCACATCGCTGAGCTAAACGGTACTGCTGGTCAGTTCTCTATGCCTCTACCAATGATGAACATCATCAACGGTGGTGAGCACGCAGATAACAACGTTGACATCCAAGAGTTCATGATCCAACCAGTTGGCGCTAAAACTCTTAAAGAAGGTCTACGTATCGGCGCTGAAGTATTCCACAACCTAGCTAAAGTTCTTAAGTCTAAAGGCTACAGCACTGCAGTTGGTGATGAAGGTGGTTTCGCTCCTAACCTTAAGTCTAACGCTGAAGCTCTAGAAGTTATCGCAGAAGCTGTTGCAGCTGCTGGTTACGAACTAGGTAAAGACGTTACTCTTGCTATGGACTGTGCAGCATCTGAGTTCTTCGACAAAGAAGCTGGCATCTACAACATGAAGGGCGAAGGTAAAACTTTCACTTCTGAAGAGTTCAACCACTACCTAGCTGAGCTAGCGAACAACTTCCCAATCGTTTCTATCGAAGACGGTCTTGACGAGTCAGATTGGGATGGCTTCAAGCACCAAACTGAACTTCTAGGCGACAAGCTTCAAATCGTTGGTGACGATCTGTTCGTTACAAACACTAAGATTCTTGCTGAAGGTATCGAGAAAGGCGTAGCTAACTCTATCCTTATCAAGTTCAACCAAATCGGTTCTCTAACAGAGACTCTAGCTGCTATCAAGATGGCTAAAGACGCTGGCTACACTGCAGTAATCTCTCACCGTTCTGGCGAAACTGAAGATGCAACTATCGCTGATCTAGCGGTAGGTACAGCTGCAGGTCAAATCAAAACTGGTTCTATGAGCCGTTCTGACCGCGTTGCTAAGTACAACCAACTTATCCGTATCGAAGAAGCTCTAGGTTCTAAAGCTCCTTACAACGGTCTTAAAGAAGTTAAAGGTCAATAATTCGTCCTATTTGGCACTGTAGCTGCGTTAACTGCAGAAGATTCACTAAGTCACATAGGAAACTATGCTCCATAGCTGAATCTTCTTTGTTGCCTTGCTACAGCACCAACTAGTTAGAATTATGCACTAATGCTTTTAAATGCCTCGCTTATGCGGGGCATTTTTTTGTCTGCAAAAAGGTGAAGAAAAGAAGCTCTAGGTTATATAGCTTTCTTTTTGATACCGAAAGTTCGTCATTCCCTAGACTGACGAAGGAAGGAGTAGGGAATCTCATTGTTGTCCTTACCTATCCCGACAATAATTCCCCGACTTATTGATTCCCTGACACCACATATCTCGCACCAATAAGCTCATTATGGTATATATGTGCCTTATTCTAGTTCCTTCTTTTTCAACCGGCGAAAGGTGTTATGCGAATTTTTGCTTTAGTACTGCTCATAGTGTTTGGCTGGCTACAACACACACTGTGGCTCGGTAAAAATGGTATTTCTGATTACTACGGTGTGAACAACGAAATCCAAGTTCAACAGCAAGTGAATGAAAAGCTGCATATTCGAAATGCAGAAATGTTTGCTGAAATTGACGATCTACGCCAAGGCTTAGACGCGATAGAAGAACGCGCACGTCATGAGCTTGGAATGGTCAAAGAAGGCGAAACGTTTTATCGCATCATTGGTGAGGAATCCCATTAATGTCGACTCAACTTCAAAGCGTGATTGCTGTTGTACCTGCAGCGGGCGTCGGTAGCCGAATGAAGGCAGACCGCCCTAAGCAATACCTCGAGATTCACGGCAAAACAATTTTAGAGCACACCGTTGAGAAATTACTGTCTCACCCTCAAGTCGCTCAAATTGTCGTTGCGATCAGTGATGATGACCCATACTACCCTGAGCTAGCACTCAACCAGAATCCACAAGTGATCAGAGTGTCAGGCGGAAGCGAGAGAGCAGACTCTGTACTCTCTGCGCTAAACTATATCGCTGAGCAGCAGCTTAGTGATTGGGTAATGGTTCACGATGCGGCAAGGCCGTGTGTTCAGCTAAGTGATATCGACAAGCTAATTTCCGGCGCGATGAGCCATGATGTCGGGGCTATTTTAGCGGCTCCAGTTCGTGACACGATGAAGCGAGGTGCTCAAGGGCAGATCGAGCATACCGTTGAGCGAGCGGATTTATGGCATGCACTTACGCCGCAAATGTTCAGAGCAAAGCCTCTGTGGAAGGCATTAAGTGAGGCGTTGCAACATGGCGCTTCAATTACTGATGAAGCTTCAGCCTTTGAATGGAAAGGTTTATCGCCGGCTTTAGTGGCTGGGCGCTCAGATAATTTTAAGATTACTCAGCCTGAAGATTTAGCGCTTGCTGAGTTCTATTTAAGTCAGAATAAGGAATAATGATGATTCGTATTGGCCATGGCTTTGATGTACATAAGTTTGGTGGTGAAGGTCCGGTAATTATTGGTGGTGTGAGCATCCCTTACGAACAAGGTCTTATCGCACATTCAGATGGTGACGTTGCCCTTCATGCTTTGTGTGACGCTCTGTTAGGTGCGATCGCAGCGGGCGATATTGGTCGTCATTTCCCTGATACTGATGACGAATGGAAAGGCGCGGATAGCCGTGAACTACTGAAAGATGTTTACCGTCGAGTAAAAGAACAAGGTTACGTGATTGGTAATGCCGATATTACTATCATGGCGCAAGCTCCAAAGATGGCCCCTCATATAGACTCTATGTGCCAAGCTATTGCTCAAGACCTAGAAACCAGCATTAGCAATGTGAATGTAAAAGCGACGACTACTGAGCGTTTAGGTTTTACTGGTCGCAAAGAGGGCATCGCATGTGAAGCGGTGGTCCTAATAACTAAAAGTGCGTAAGCACCAACACGAAAAGAACAGCATGTCAGATATTTTATCTTCATTGGCTTATCTAAACGGTAAACCAACTGCGAAAGCAAAACTAAAAGCAAAAGCCGAACACTTTGTCGTTAATGAAGACTTGGGTTTTGAGTTTACTGGTGAAGGCGAGCACCTAATGGTTCGTATTCGTAAAACTGGTGAAAACACGAGTTTCGTAGCAAACGAGCTGGCTAAAGCTTGCGGTGTTAAGTCGAAAGACGTGAGCTGGGCGGGTTTGAAAGACCGTCACGCTGTGACAGAGCAGTGGTTGAGCGTCCACCTACCGAAAGGTGAGCCTGACTTTTCAGCGTTCTTAGCACAATACCCAAGTATTGAAATCCTAGCGACAGCACGTCATAACAAAAAGTTACGTCCGGGCGATTTAGTTGGCAACCAATTTGAGTTGACCTTGTCTGAAGTAACGGATTGTGAAGATGTGGTAAAGCGTTTGGAAAAAGTCGCTCAAGTGGGCGTGCCAAACTACTTTGGTGCTCAGCGTTTTGGTAATGAAGGTAACAACCTATCTGAAGCTCGTCGTTGGGGCCGCGATAATGTTCGTACTCGTAACCAGAATAAACGCAGCTTGTATCTTTCTGCGGCTCGCTCGTGGATTTACAACTTGATCCTTTCAGACCGTATTGAGCAAGATGTGTTTGCATCGGCATTGGTTGGCGATATCGTGGTGAAAGACGGTGCTCAACTAACGGTAACGGCTGAAAACCTTGAAGCTGTAAAGCAAGATATCGCGAATGGTACTGCATTGGTGACTGTGGCTTTGGCCGGAGATAACGCTTTGCCAACAACAGATGAGTCTCAAGCTTTAGAGCAGAAACACCTTGATGCTGAACCGGATTTGATGGCTCTAATTCGTGGTAATCGCATGCGTCATGACCGCCGTGAAGCGTCACTGAAACCTACTGATCTAACGTGGGAAGTGAGTGAAGATAATGTCACTCTGAAGTTCTCTCTTGATGCAGGCTGCTTTGCGACGGCTATCGTTCGTGAATTGGTTGAAGAAGTACACGTAGAAAGAAGCTACGAGCAGTAATGATTCTGCTTGGCACTAAGTGACTTAATATTGGAATTTAAGTCACTTAGCACTGGAATATGAAGAAAGGATACAGAATGAAGATTTTACTCAGCAACGATGATGGTGTGCATGCTCAAGGTATTCATGAGCTAGCAGATGAACTACGTGATCTTGCTGAAGTTATCATTGTGGCACCTGACCGTAATCGTTCAGGCGCTTCAAATTCATTAACTTTAGAACAGCCTTTACGCGTTCAAGAGATTGCTGAAAATACCTATTCGGTACAAGGAACACCGACCGACTGTGTGCATTTTGCGTTAAACGAACTGCTAAAGAATGACATGCCTAATCTGGTATTAACGGGCATTAATCACGGTGCTAACCTTGGTGATGACGTGCTTTATTCAGGTACGGTAGCAGCAGCAATGGAAGGGCACTTTCTAGGCGTTCAATCGGTGGCGTTTTCGTTGGTGGGTAAAAAACATTTTAAGACAGCGGCAGCGATTGCTCGTCGTATTGTCGAACAACATTTAGCAAACCCAATCCCGACCAATCGCTTATTGAACGTGAACGTTCCTGATTTAGCCTTAGAACAACTGTCTGGTACTCAGGTGACACGCTTAGGTGCTCGTCATCACTCTGAAGATATGATTAAGCAAAAAGACCCTCGTGGTCACGATATCTATTGGCTCGGCCCTCCGGGCAAAGAGCAAGATGCCGGCGAAGGTACCGATTTTTACGCAATCGAGCATGGCTTTGTATCGGTAACACCGTTACAAGTTGATCTAACGGCACACGAGTCGTTAGGTGCGATGACAACATGGTTAGGGGAGAAGTAAGTGAGCAATCCACAAGCCGAGCGCTTAATTACTTTTCTGATTGAAAATGGCATCCGAGATCAAAAGGTTCTTGATGCTATTTACCAACTGCCGAGAGAGAGCTTTTTATCACAGGCGATGTACCATCAAGCTTATGACAATAATGCGCTGCCGATCGGACAGGGTCAGACAATCTCCCAACCATACATTGTTGCCAAAATGACAGAGCTGCTTGAGTTACAACAAGATAGCCGCGTTTTGGAGATCGGAACGGGTTCTGGCTACCAAACCGCGGTATTGGCTCAGCTTGTTGATCATGTCTATTCGGTTGAAAGAATAAAGTCGCTACAATGGGATGCTAAACGCAGGTTGAAGCAACTCGATTTCTACAATATTTCAACTAAGCACGGTGATGGTTGGCAAGGGTGGTCTTCAAAGGCGCCTTTTGATGCGATTATTGTTACCGCTGCTGCAGAGTCGATTCCTCAAGCGCTTCTGCAACAGCTGAAAGATGGCGGTCGTTTACTGATTCCTGTTGGGGATGATGAACAACAACTGTTGAAGATAGTTCGTCATGGCGATGAATTTTTGTCGAGTGTTATCGAAATGGTGAGATTTGTACCTCTTGTTCCTGGTGAACTAGCTTAATAACAAGACTAATGGTGTAGGTGGATAGAGAGTCGATGCGTTCGAAGTTGTTTAAAGGAAGTACTTTACTGCTTAGCTGTGCCCTTGTTGGGTGTGCAGCGAATTCGCCTGCGCCGGTTTCAAGCCTTAACAAGAATTATTCATCGATTGATCGTGGTAGTTATCGCGGTAGTTACTATGAAGTGAAAAAAGGCGATACGCTTTATTTTATCGCTTATGTGACTAATAAAGACGTTAAAGACCTCATTGGTTATAACAAGTTGTCTGCGCCTTACACTATCCACCCAGGGCAGAAGCTTAAGTTATGGCGTCCTAGTTACAACGCGCCAGCGTATGGTAAGTCAACGGTAGCGGTAGCAGCTGTTGCTGCGCCTGTCGCGGCATCGACAACGTCATCTGTGGCAAGTAAACCGAAAATAACGCCGCAAAAGAGTAAAAACTCTAAACCTGCTCCAACTCAAACTACCACCAAAGTGGCGAAAAAAGATCCACCAAAGAAGGTTGAACAATCCAAATCAAAGGAGTATGTTGGTTCTAAAGGTAAACAGAATGTTACACCGTCCACCAAACCAACAAGTGATAAAGTATCCAAATGGTTATGGCCAACTAAAGGGAGAGTAATCAAGAATTTCTCTGTAGGCGAACAAGGAAATAAAGGCATAGACATAGTAGGACAGCGAGGTCAGCCAATAGTATCTACTGCAGGGGGAACGGTTGTTTATTCGGGTAATGCACTACGAGGCTACGGCAATCTAGTGATTGTGAAGCACAATGATAATTACTTAAGTGCATACGCGCATAACGACCGACTATTAGTATCTGAAGGGCAAAGTGTGAAACCAGGGCAGAAGATTGCAACAATGGGAAGCTCTGGAGCCAGCAGTGTTAGGCTGCACTTTGAGATTCGTTACCAAGGTAAATCCGTTAATCCAAAACGATATTTGCCTTAAATACAATATGAACGATTAACGTATTGTATTGAGTGACATAGTCATTTAGCGACATATGAAGTTGTAATGTCATGCTAATTTCGCCAGGGGGAGGCGTTATGAGTATAAGCAATGCAGTAACCAAAGAAGAGTTCGATCTTGACCAAGCAACCACGGAACCGGAAGCTCTTGGAAAAGCAAAACGAACAGTCACTAAGAAAACCGAAGCGAAAGAAGAAGTTGAAGTTACGTCTAAAAGCTTAGATGCCACTCAACTGTATCTAGGCGAAATCGGTTTCTCACCACTACTAACCGCAGAAGAAGAAGTGCTTTACGCACGTCGAGCTCTACGCGGTGATGAAGCAGCACGTAAACGCATGATCGAAAGTAACCTGCGTTTGGTGGTAAAAATCTCTCGTCGTTATAGCAACCGTGGTTTGGCACTTCTCGATCTAATCGAAGAAGGCAACCTAGGCTTGATTCGCGCCGTAGAGAAATTTGACCCAGAGCGAGGCTTCCGCTTTTCAACTTACGCAACATGGTGGATTCGTCAAACCATTGAACGTGCGTTGATGAATCAGACTCGCACTATCCGTTTGCCAATCCATGTTGTGAAAGAGCTGAACATCTACCTACGTACTGCAAGAGAACTATCACAAAAGCTTGACCACGAACCAACAGCTGAAGAGATCGCTTCTAAGCTAGATAAGCCGGTTGGTGATGTGAGCAAGATGCTTCGTCTAAACGAAAGAGTGAGTTCTGTAGATACGCCAATTGGTGGTGACGGTGAGAAAGCACTGTTGGATATTATTCCAGACATCAACAATTCAGATCCTGAGGTTTCAACTCAAGATAGCGATATCAAGAACTCACTGATCTTCTGGCTTGATGAACTGAATCCTAAGCAGAAAGAGGTACTTGCACGTCGATTTGGACTACTGGGTTATGAACCGTCAACGCTAGAAGAAGTTGGTCGTGAAATCAGCCTGACTCGTGAGCGAGTTCGTCAAATCCAAGTTGAAGGTCTTCGTCGTCTACGTGAGATTTTGATCAAGCAAGGTCTGAACATGGAAAACCTGTTCAACGTTGAAAACGACTAAACGATATTCCACGATATCGAAATAAAAAAACGCTGACCTAATGTCAGCGTTTTTTAGTTTTAGCTTCTGGTTTAATTTTGACTTCAGCTAGAAACCACAGCGCTTGGCTATTTAAAATAGAGTGCTTCTTAAGTTAGAGTAGCTTCTTCAAGCGGTAGAGCTCTTCTAATGCTTGGCGAGGGGTTAGATCATCAGGATCAACATTCGCTAGTGCTTGCTCCACCTCACTCGGTTCAGGGATCAGGCTAAGTTGGTTCGCGATATCAACACCACTTGGCTTCGATGTTGGCGACTCCATACTTAACGCTTCTAACTGAGTCAGCTTCGCACGAGCATTCTTGATCACGGCTTTCGGTACGCCAGCTAAACCTGCAACCGCTAGACCGTAAGATTTACTTGCTGCACCTTCTTGAACCGCGTGCATAAAGGCAATGCTGTCACCATGCTCAACCGCATCTAAGTGTACGTTTGCTAAAGTTGGAAGTTGGTTAGGCAGTTCAGTTAGCTCAAAGTAGTGCGTTGCAAACAGTGTCATCGCATTGATTTGATTGGCTAGCCACTCTGCACTTGCCCAAGCCAGAGACAGACCATCGTAAGTACTGGTACCACGACCGATTTCATCCATTAGCACAAGGCTATTTGGTGTCGCGTTGTGCAGAATATTGGCGGTCTCTGTCATCTCAACCATGAAAGTTGAACGACCAGAAGCCAAATCATCGGATGCGCCAATACGCGTAAAGATACGGTCGATAGAGCCGATGGTTGCGCTTTCTGCAGGTACATAACAACCGATATGAGCCATCAATGCGATGAGTGCCGTTTGGCGCATGTAGGTCGATTTACCACCCATATTTGGACCTGTGATGATCAGCATCTTACGTTGATCATTCAGGTCGATAGGGTTAGCAATGAAAGGTTCGTCCATCACTTGTTCTACTACTGGGTGACGACCTGCTTGGATCTGTACACCCGCGGCTTCTGTCATGGTTGGACGACAGTAATCAAGAGTATCTGCGCGCTCAGCTAAGTTCTGTAGTACATCAAGTTGAGATACTGAAGAAGCGATGTTTTGTAGGCGCTCTAGATATGGCAGTAGCAAATCAAACAACTCTTCCCAAAGCTGTTTCTCGATAGCGAGTGCCTTCGACTTAGAGTTAAGCACTTTGTCTTCGTGTTCTTTCAGCTCAGGAATGATATAGCGCTCAGCGTTCTTCAGCGTTTGGCGACGAACATAATGTGGTGGCACAAGGTGGCTTTGCCCACGGCTCACTTGGATGAAGAAACCGTGTACGTTGTTGTAGCCAACTTTTAGCGTGTCGATGCCATGGCGTTCACGCTCTTCTTGCTCAAGCTTATCCAGAAACTCGGTTGCGCCCGCAGCAAGGTCACGCCATTCATCTAGCTCGGCGTTGTAGCCTTCAGCAATCACACCGCCATCGCGGATAACCACGGGTGGGTTCTCTTTGATTGCACGCTCAAGTAGCTCAGAAACCTCATCCACAGGAGAGGCATACTGAGCAAGTTGAGTCAGGTATGGGTGTTTCAGCTGCGTCAGTGTTTCAGCTAGCTCTGGTAAATATTCCATCGCTTGGCGAAGTCGTGCCATATCACGTGGACGAGCAGAACGAAGAGCAAGACGAGCAAGAATACGCTCGATATCACCAATCTGCTTTAAGGTTGGCTGTAGCTCTGTGAATAGAGCCAAATCTTTCATCTCACCAATCGCATCTAAGCGCTGATCGAGTGCAGAGATATTGCGCATTGGTTGATGTAACCAGCGCTTGAGCATACGACTGCCCATCGCAGTTGCGGTGTGATCAAGCACTTCAGCAAGAGTGTTATCTGTGCCACCGCCAAGGTTTTGCGTGATCTCTAGATTGCGGCGAGTCGCAGCATCGAGGATCACTGAGTGATCTTGCTTATCCATCGTCAGTGAACGGATATGAGGAAGGGCTGTACGTTGGGTATCTTTCACGTATTGGATCAAACAACCAGCCGCACATAGACCCAGTTTTGCGCTTTCTACGCCAAAGCCAACCAGATCGCGAGTACCAAATTGTTTATTTAATTGCTGCTTAGCGGTATCTAATTCAAATTCCCATACAGGGCGGCGGCGGTTGCCATTACGGCTCGCCATTAGATTTACAGGTTCGAAATCTTCAGGGAACAGTAGCTCACGTGGTGAGGTTCTCTGCAGTTCTGCGGCCATTGCTTCTTCGGTTTCTGGCTCGCAAAGTTGGAATCGACCGGAGGTAATATCCAGTGTCGCGTAACCAAACTTACCGTTGTGATGGTAGATGGCTGCAATCAGGTTATCAATACGCTCAGAAAGCAATGCCTCATCGGTCACGGTGCCGGGTGTGACGATACGTACAACAGCACGTTCAACAGGGCCTTTTGAAGTTGCTGGATTACCAATCTGTTCACAAATTGCTACGGATTCACCAAGTTGCACTAACTTTGCAAGGTATCCTTCAACGGCATGGTATGGAACACCCGCCATCGGAATCGGTTCACCATTTGATGAACCGCGTTTAGTCAGTGAAATATCGAGGAGTTGAGAAGCTTTTTTAGCATCATCGTAGAAAAGCTCGTAGAAATCGCCCATGCGGTAGAACAGCAGAATTTCTGGGTTTTCTGCTTTCAGTTTTAGGTACTGCTGCATCATAGGAGTATGAGACGTTTTTAACTCTTTGTTTTTAGTGGTGTTTTTTGTCATTTAATTATTTCAAATCAATTAGTTACGAGATTTCAGGAATCTCTACAAGTCCCACTAAGTATCAAAGGATTTCACTACAGCGCGGTCATTAGTGTAGGTAAAAGTGTAGTTTTTTTATTTCCTACACTAGATAATGAAATTGCCGCACCATACTGCGATAAGGGACCCCAATAAATGGCTGAGAAGAAGAGTATCAAATCTATAACGAATAAGACACTTGAGGCGTTAACTGCTAAGAAAGGTGTTTTGTCTGACACTGGTGAAAATCGTGGTCTGAGAATCGCTTGTGGTAAGACAGGGAGGAAAACCTTTACCTACCGTTATAGGAGCCCTGAGTCTGATGGAAAACTCGTTCAGATTAAACTAGGGACGTTTCCTGACATGTCTTTAGAGCAAGCTCGCATCAAGCTTCGAGAAATGAAGGCTATGAGAGATGGTGGGGTGTGCCCTAAGGCTGATTTGGAGAGGAAAGAAGCGGATAGGCTCAAGTTGGTACAAGCGGATAGTGTAAATCAAATTACCGTTAAGAACGTTGTAGACCACTATTTAGAAAAGTATATACAAGATAGGGTTACAGCTTCAGGAAGCATCATTGCAGGTGCTAGGAAACCCAAAGGGCAGAAAGAAGTTAGACGTACCCTGTATGTTGACGTAGTCAATGTTATTGGAGACCGTTCAATCATGACGGTTTATAAAAGTGACATAACTAACTTAATCCAAGGCATTATTGATAGGGGCTCGTCAGTGCAGGCGGGTTCGGTTTTACGTGAGCTTTCCAGCGCTTATGATTATGCTATTGGCATGGATTACCTTCCTGAAAATTTTGTAAACCCCGCCCTGCTAGCCATCAATATGTTTAAGAAAAGTAAAGTTAAGCTTACCAATGGTAAAGGTAAAAGGGTATTGGACCATTCGGAGTTGTATCGCTTTATGGAATGGTTGCCAAATTCGAGCTTCTCCAAAAATATTAAAGGTATTTTAAGGATGACTCTATGGACTGGATGTCGGACTGGAGAGATATGTAACTTAGAATGGACACAGATTGATTTTGATAGAAAGACCATTTATTTAGCGGAAACAAAAAATGGTAACTCTCGCTATGTCCAACTTCCTTCTCAAGCTATTCGATGGTTGCGTAAATGGCAAGAGACTAAATTGCACCCGAATTCTGCCTATGTTTTCTCATCTCAAAGAGGGAGTAGCCACGTAATTCAAAAGCAGCTCACACAGTACACATGGCGAATGCGTAGAGATGGTTTAATGATTGATATGCCTTTATGGACCCCTCATGATTTAAGACGCACAGTGCGCACTGAGTTAGCTCGTATGGGATGCCCTACAGAGGTCGCTGAGGCTGTCTTGGGCCACAGTGTTAAGGGTATCGAGGGGACCTATAATCTACACCGATATGAAGTGGAATGTAGGGATTGGCTCCAACGTTGGTCCAATGAATTAGACTCGATAGCAAATGCAAATAGCAACATTGTTCAGTTTCCTGAAGTCGTTTGATTTTATTTATCATGTGACTTTTCTTGGGATGTAAAGTCCGGCATATGCTTTAAAAATACGTCATAATTAGGTTCGTGTGTAGAGTTGTCTTTCGGGGGCGAGATTTCATTTTTTGAATGAATATTCACTGTGTTGACTTCATCTTGTAGCTGCTTTATTAACTCTTCTTTGTTTGTTAATTGCTCTTTTAGGCTCTCAATTTCTTGGTTGAGGGCTTCATTTTTTTCGGCATTTCCTTTCCTTGTTGTTGCTGTTTCAAAAGATTCAGACTGACCTTTATCTTGATTGTAGACCTCAATTAAATCGGCTAGTAATTCGGCTTGCGTGACCTTGTGGAACTTGGCTAACTTAGAGAATTGAGTCTTTAGTGTTGATGGAATATCAACAGAAAGGTTCTTTGTTTCTTGATTTTTCCTGCTTTGGGTTTTGTCCCAAGCATTGCGTAACTTTTGGATTTTAACCTTTCGTTCGTACTCATCTAACCAGAATCGGTGAGCTAACTTTTTAAAGTTTTCACAATAACTCTTGTCATTTAAAGAGTTGGTAGTCAACTTTCTATCTATACCGGGGTGGCGTTTAGCCATGTGTTGCTTGAACCATTTTGCTTGTGTTTTGTTGGATGGTTTTAACCAGTTTAGTGAAGACATATTAAAGCCTAATAAGCATGCATTTAATTGATAGTATAGCGGACTAATAACTGTAGCTTTGTGATATCTGACACAGTCAGTGTGACAGGTTTTATTTGATAATAAATACAGGGTGTATTTGTAGGGAAATGGCGTGAAAGATATTGCTTTCTTGTTGCGAAATGAAATGGATATTGCTGGTCCGGAAGAGAAGTATGCCGTGATTAGAATGCTACATATGTCTAAAAGGAATGAGGTCAAATCTGAATCTCTTAAGGAGCTAGCATCAGAGCTTTGTATTTCAGTTCAATCTTTGGTTTCTGCTGCGGACTATTTGGAATTGAATGGTTTCGTTAAGCTTAAAGGGGACTGGATAAAAAAGAAGGGAGGGGCAGATGTGTCGTATCAATTTACGTCTGAGTTTCCTCGATGTACAACCAATGGTAAGACTCAATCGAAACCCGTTTCGAATTATGTATGTAGTCGACTTGAGCTTTTGCTGAAATCGGATGCACTGAATGGACTATCCTCTAGAGCTGCCGTGAAGCTGTTCTTGCTGACACTGTTGGCACATTCTGATTGCAATGGTGTTGTTCGTGATATGTCACTGAAAGATTTTGAGCGATTGTTGGGGCGCTTTTCAAAGGACCGACATCGCTCCCAATTAGCACGATTAAAACGGGATAAATTCATTCTCGAATATGATGCTGGAATGTCAGGGAGTACACTTTTTGGTAAGCTGAAAAGTGAATATCTAGTCAATGTGTTTCACCCTGTTTTTTCTGATGCCCAGCTAATCCCAGCTAACTTCCACCGAATCTTTAAGGCGTTGCCTGATGGCTTTTATATGGCTGAGCGCTTCTCGCGATTGGCTGTGAAATTGAGAGGAGAAGTGTTCGTTACAAAGGAGAGTATTGATGTTGATGGTGGCTTTCATTTACTCAAATCTGACTACGCAAAAATACAATGGATACAGATGAAGCTGGAGCCAAAAAATGAGCGTCTTTTTTGGTTAGCTTCGATGCAATCAGATGCTGCTTTTGATGGTGATGTTAAAGGGTTTCAGTTGCAGCGATATTGTTTGAAGTTGGCATTTTTGATTTTGAGAGATAGCGAAAGTAGAGATGTAAATGAGGAGCTATCCAATCGAATATTGGTTGAAGAGTTATTCTCTGAGAAATATATCAATGAAGTATCCAAAGCTATTGGTGTGAAATTTACAGGGACGCTGATTGAGCAAATGGAGCAATTCAAAGAAGTGAAGAGTGAGTCAGGTGATGTGAAACTCATTATCACTCAGGTGTCTGCAATTACTTGGTTTGTTGGTCGCTTTATCTTGGATGGTTATAAGCAATTGAAGTCACTGTTAGATAGGGAGGGCATACGCCTATCGCATGACTGCTATCTTGAACTATACGAGAATGGCGGGAAGAATGCGCTGTATATATTTAACGGGAATGGTGAAAATAAGTAGCCTCATTTAAAATTGGCCTCTAGTTTAACGTGATGACTGAGTATGGCGTAAATGCTATGTGCTTGGTCATTTTCAACTGTAGGTTTTAGATATATAAGTATCTACTCATTTACCTTTCTACTCGAATCATCCACCAGCCTTAAGCTGGGTGAAATAATAAATTTCAATCATCTCTTGTGTCTAACAATCACAGGAGAGAGAACAATGTACGAACATCCCCACGAAGGAAATTTATTCAACGGTTTACCTATTAATCATAAATACTCAATGAGCGAACGTTACCTAGAGGGAACTCATGCGGTTTATCGAAACGCCCTTACTCGCTACTCCAAAATATTCATGTTCCATGTCACGTTGAGATTCCCTGAGAACTACAGTGCTTCATCTAAAGGTGTAATGACGGCTTTTACTCGTGCTTTGAAGCTTAGAGTAAAGAGAGACTTAGCAAGGCGTCGTAAGCGCGTAGCTAGAGTGCACGATACAGAGGTGCATTATGTCTGGTGTCGAGAGTTCAGTAAGAAACACAAGGAGCACTACCACATGTTTATCATGGTCAATGCAAACACCTATCGAGCGCTAGGTGACTTTGATGAGCCCATTCGCCATCAGTTAGCTGGAATGGTGTCTGAGTCATGGGCTACTGCATTAAGGTTGAGTTTGTCTAAATCAAAAGGACTTGCCCATTTTTCAGGTGATGTGATGCTGATATCAACAAGGCAGATTCCAGAGAAAGTGCGAACATCCAAAGATGGTACTTGCCATAACCTGTATGAAGCTGGATTCTTTTGGCTTAGTTACCTGTGCAAACTGACAACTAAAGAGTACGGGAGAGGAGGGAGAAATTTTGGTTGCTCAACGGTTACGTGAATCGATATTTGAAGCATCAAGCTAAAATTGGACAGAGTAGGAAATAAAGTCCCAATTTTTTTATATATCTTATGAGACTAGGTGATTCCCTGTGGCGCTAGATATCTTGGCGTCCAAGGGAGTCATTGTTTTTTACAACTGTAGATAGTGAGGTCATCATGAGATTAATTCGATTAAGAGAAGTGCTGGATAGGGTGAATATTAGCAAAGCAACGTTGTACCGATTGATTGCTGTTGGTGAGTTTCCTGCAAGCATTCAAATATCTTCTCGTACTGTCGGCTGGGAAGAATCCTTGGTTGATGAGTTCTTAATGAGAAAGGTGAGTCAAAGCAACTTTAAGCGAGAGCAGGCTGAAATAAAAAACAGCCCACATTACGTCACCCCTGAGAAACGAGTTAATCCTTTCGCTTCGTATTGAAGCAAAAAAAGGAGCGTTACGCCCCCTTCCTAATAATCGACAAGCTACAAGCCTAAGGCTTTCGCTGTCTGTTTGTGTTCTTGCTCTATTTGAGATTCCACTAATTGTCGCCTTGCCTCAATAGGCGCTCTATCAGAGATGTTCTGAGCGCGTGAACCAACTTGTTTTAGTTGGTTCTCTTTCCACTGGTTGAGGGATTGTTGAATCTGCTCAGGTGTAAGAGTGGCTTTAATCGATTCGATACTGAGCGCATCAATAGCGCTGGTAGCACTCACGTTCATTGAAAGGGTTAAAGCAGCTAGTGTGATGATTTTAGTAATGATTGATTTCATGATAATTCTCCAATTGAGATGTATGTATTAGTTAGGTAAAACTCAACGAAGTGACGACAGGTGAGATAAACGCAAATGGCCTAGATATCGGTTTTTATTGGATAATATGCGTTTCAGATAAGGTGGTTTCGACATGACCATACTAAGGGGGGCGGACGTCCCCCTTTACATTGCTCGTCTTAGCTAGAGACGTTTAATGGCGCAGCCAATCGTAAAGGCACAGCTCTGCCTTGCACACTAACCTAATGGAGTTTTGTAAGATTAGTGTCCTGTGCTTTACTTTGATTGCGCTATGGCTCAATGAAACATGAAAGGGAGTAAGTACCCTGTGGATTCCATTGATTTTTTGAAACAGAGGTAAGGTATCACTGCTTGCGTCACTATCTGTCCGATGCAATCAATTGAGTGATATTGTCTAGTTGTTGTATTGAGCGCTTAGGCTCTGATTTGAGTTGATACTGCTGTAATTGAAAGTCTGACGGGTAATCAAAATGGAAGGTCAGCACTCTAAGCTTAGCAATACGCGTTAAAGGTAGGTCGTCGTATTCGTTGAGGTGATTTTGATAAACTAAGTAAAACTCACAATCGGCCACTGTCAGGCCGATGGGTGAGATGCGTTCGATTTGCTCGCGAGAGGCAAGCGTGAGGGTGATTTGTTTTTGGTGAACCAGTGCAATGGATATAGGCTCAAACAGCTCCCCTACCGCGACTAGTGAGCTCAGTTTGTCAGTGATTGCATTGGCTTTATTTGCACCTCCTTGTGGTGGCTTTGCTCCTGTGTAAGAGCGAGGTTGGATGTGAGTAAAGTTAAATGCAGATTCAATCGCGCATTCTAGAGAGGAAGGTAATTGCTGTGTGAGTGTCGATTTGGCTAGCTGCAAAAGAATTAACTCTCTTGCCCCTAGGGTGACTGGGTTGTACATCCCACGACTGTATCCGAAGGGTTTGCTTCGAGTATCCTTATCTACATCAAAGTAATCTACAATCACATCAAGGTTACGCTGGATGCTCCTAATGCTGCGATTAATTCCAGCGTCCATTAGTTCTAACTGAAGTTGCTTAGCCGTCACTTTGCGACCTTGCGGGATGCGCTGATACAGTTCAAACGCTAGAGATAACTGCTCGGTTATGTTGGCTTTATCGTTTGTTGTCATGATTGTATCGATGCTAGTGGCTTGTTAGTGGGTTACAAACCATGCTAATGATGGGTGCGTCATTATCTGACCGATTGAAATTTTAGTTGCTCGTTATGTTGATGTTGTCATATGAGTCCATATTTAAGTAAGAGAGGAAATTGCTTTCCCAAAGGGTGTAAAAATCATTTACGCCATAAGCGTCAATTGATTGCCAGCCTACACCGCTAAAGAAACTTGCTCCGTTGCTTATGTCAAAATCCACACTTCTTTCCAGTTCGGGATAAACGTTACCCATGTAAGCAAAGTCAGTGATGTACTCAATGGCCCATGCATCGGGTGGCCTCTTTAATAGTGATATTTCTATAGGGTGATACCCACCGCTTTCGGCACTGTAACTTTTGTCTCTGAAGTTGAAGGTAATGGTCGATTTGGCTTGTAGGTTGTTCTTGTTAATTAACTCTCCTAACGCTTGTTTCATTTTGCGCGATATGGAAAGCGAGCAAGCCTCAAATTGTGGTTGATTTGTCATGTTCTATTCCTCTTGGTGTGGTTTGTTTGTGACCGTGTATGTTGCTTGGTAGGGCTCAATCGAATTTTTTGATAATCGCTAGGCTTTGCTTATCAAATTGATTGTTTGATAGGTGTTGAATAAAAGCCTTAATCCAGCTTTGAAGTAGAGAGATAACCTCTGGTTGGTTGATGTCACAGCGTTCAATGTCTGGCTGATAAAACCATTGATAATGAAGGTTGAAGTAAAGGGCGATATCGAGCTTTTGGGCTTCTGGTGTGGGGAAGTCAAACGTTGCGATAAAACGTATCATCCACTCTGATTTCGTATTGGTTCGGTCTAGTTGGATTTCTATAGGCTGGATGCCAGCTCGCTCTGAGTAAAATTCTGAAGCTTTGAAGTTAAGTGCGAGGCGTTTAGCGCTTTGTGGTATTTGATAATAAGTGAGGATGTCTTTAATTGTCCTATCAAGCTGGTGGAGTGATATTGCTTCATTGAGTTGATTTTTTGTCTCCATCATAACCACCCCTTTTCTGCAAACGACACGCAATCCTTTCCTGTCACTATATGGTCTAGTACTCGCACATCAATGAGTGTTAGTGCGTCCTTAAGTCGATGGGTTATACGCTTATCTGACTCTGAGGGGGTAGGGTCGCCTGATGGATGATTGTGCGCGAGAATGACCGCTGCTGCATTGTGCTTCAAGCAAGCCTTAGCTACCTCTCTGGGATAAACGCTGGCGGCATCAATCGTGCCATAAAACAACTCCTCAAATTCAATCAGTCTGTGCTTATTATCTAAGTACAGGAGTGCAAAAACCTCTCGCTCGTATCTCCCTAGTTTGAATGTAATGAAATCTTTAGTTGCCTGTGGGTTGCAAAAGGCATCACCCCTTAGGTACTGCTCAGCAATGATTTCAGCTGCTTTCTCCAGAACTTGGTGAGCAGAAACAGGGCCATTAAATGAATAAGCATCTATCGTTTTTTGTTGCATATTTCACTCCAGTTGTATCAGTAATGTTCAATCTCAAATAGGTAATATGTGTCTGAGTTTATTTGGAATCGACATGAAACATTCTGGAACCGCTGTGGAGCTCTTGGGTGAAAAAATAATCAGTTCGCACATCTCATGACTGAATTAATGAGAGATAACAATCATGAGATTAATACGCCTAACTGAAGTTCAAAACCTAACTGCGCTTAGTCGTTCGGCGATATACCGAAAAATGAAAGCAAAAGAGTTTCCTCAAACCGTCAATCTTAGCGATAGGTCGGTTGCTTGGGTTGAGGAAGAGATTAAGTCTTGGATACATGGTTTAATCGAATCCAGAAATGAGCAGGTAGTATAGCGCCTGTTTGGTGAGGGGTATTTCCCTAAAAATGTATCGATTGATGGGTGTTCCGTGGTGTGGATATCCATGGCTGGATTGCCGATAAAATTAATGCAAGAGAATTAGGGTGAGCCATCTTTGTGAAAGTGTACGGTCATTTACTTGAAAAATGGGGTAAAATTCACTTTAGCGTTCCTTTTGGGTTGGGAGCTTTTAACTAAATCGGCGGGATAGGAAATGATAGTTGATGAGCTAAAAAGAGAGCTTTTAGAGTGCTTGCAGGCGGACGAGCTAGATAATACAAGAATATTGTCTTTGACTCACAAAATGGCAAACTTCGATGAAAGCAAGGTTAGATTTTCGGTGGATGCTGGTGTTATTGATAGGCTTGGGCAGGAGTTGGTAGCTAGGCAAGAAACGGCAGTCTCTGAGCTTGTTAAGAACTCTTACGACGCTGATGCGGAAAGCGTATCTCTTGAATTTTGTGATTCCAAAGGTTTGGGTGGAACTCTCATTTTAAGTGATGATGGAGAGGGGATGAGTCGTGAGGATTTAATTGGCGGCTTTATGCGAATATCATCAACATCAAAAATACATGAACCTAAATCACCGATATTTTCTCGACAGAGAGCGGGACAGAAGGGAATTGGCCGGTTTTCGGTGCAGAGGCTGGGTAGTCGGCTGACTATTATCACGCAAACCCAAGCTGGCGATATGGCTTTGAAACTGACTATTGATTGGGATGACTATCATCAAGATGATAATTTATTAGTTGTCGAAAATAAGCTAGAACTTATACCAAAAACCAAGCCCAAAGGAACCACGTTAATTATTGAAAACTTGCGCGATAGGTGGACAAGAGCATCCATTCAGCGCGTTTATCGTTATGTGTCCGATATTATAAAACCTAAATTTCAAGAAGAGCCTGCGTCTAATGAAGGGGGGTTTGATGTTGATTTTTTTGAGGTTAAAGAGGGTGCCAGAGAGAAAATAGCAGACACAAGCATTATGCTTTATCGCCATGCTGTGGCGGTGTTTAGCGGTGGGATAGATGAGAATGGATGTGGGTGGGTCAATATAGATAGTGACCGACTAAAAATAAATGAGAAACTGCCGGTTGGATTTAACCCTGAAGATGCTAAATCTCCTTTCCCTAGCGTCCGGAATGTGAAGTTCAAGGTTTTTTACTTCATATACGACTCAAAATTAATAAGTAAAATGCACTCCACGAGCATTAAAAATCGACTTAGCCGAGAGGGCGGCGTTAAGCTTTACCGAAATGGATTTAGAGTGTTGCCTTATGCTGAGCAAGGTGATGACTGGTTAAGGTTGGACGAGTCCGTTAGGCGTAGGGTTATTTTAGTCCCGCATGGTAATAATAATTTCTATGGCTTTGTTGAGCTGAATGACCCTGAAAACAAGTTTAATGAGACCTCTAGCAGAGAGGGGCTTATTGATAACGAGGGGGTGCGAGAGTTAAGGAACTTTGTTCACCGTGCAATTGTAACTTCGGTTGTGCGTGTTGGGGCGTCTCGTGGGATTAAAGTTGCGGCATCTCAAAAGAAAGATGGAAAAGAATGGGAAGATGTTGAGGTTAGAATAAAAAACATAGCCCTTAGTTTGGATGAGCTTGATAGAGAATTGTCGGGAGAAGGTAAGAAAAATACTCGGCGTAAGACGCTAAAGAAGATAAAGAAAGACATATCGGACTTAAAAAATGCACATGAAGTTGAGCTTAAAAAAACAATAAAAGAACGCGCAATGCTCAGGGTGTTGAGTAGTGTGGGGATTACAGTCTCGCAATTTATTCATGAGATTAAGTACTATATGGATAACATTCAAAGTGATGTTGATTTCTTGCTTAGTGAGCTGGATGGAAAAGATAGTGAGAAGAAGTCCCTTGAGACAGTGAATATTCTTAAAAATAATTTTGATGCATTTCGAAACTACACGGGATATTTCAATACTGTCGTTTCGGCTAACCTTGTTCGAGAGCTAGCGCCGCTGAATATCAGAGAGGTTATTAATTCTTTTATTAAATCAATGAGCCACGATGCGGAAAGGCTTGGCGTTGAGTTTTTGCCCCCTAAATTCAATAAGCTATTTCTTTATACGAGGCCTATGCATCCATCGGAGTGGTCATCGATATTGTTTAATTTTTACACGAACGCAAAGAAGGCAATAACTAGAGAAAAGGTTCGAGGGAAAATTTTTATCGAGTGTGGCGAAGAAAATGGAAATATTTTCCTAGAATTCTCCGATAACGGCGACGGTATTAAAGATGGGGATGAAGAGCTTGTTTTTGACGAGTTTTTCACGACAACCTCTATTGGTTCTTTGGATGATATAGATGCTAGTAACGAGGCTGTGGGCACTGGTTTGGGGTTGAAAATCGTTAAAGATATTGTGAAGTCTCATCGAGGCGAGGTTCAGGTAGTTTCAGCTAAGGCTGACTTTTCAACCTGTTTTAGGGTTGAAGTATCTAAAGCAAATGAGAAAGAGTTGAGAGAATATGGTCTATAAAATCGCTTACTTGGAAGACCTAGATGCTGGGTCAATAAAGAGAAATGTAGAACAGCAGGGATTTGATGTTACTCATGTTGAGCCGCAGGGTAGCTTTGAGGATACGTTGTCTCTAATTCAAAATGTCAACGCAGACCTATTATTGATGGATTTTCGTCTGCATGCTGGGGTCGCTAATTTCAACGCTCCTCCCTTTGCTCAGTTCTTTCGGAGTCAAGTTATTGATGATGGTGCAAGCTTGCCTATCGCGCTTATTTCTAGTGAAAATAATATTCGCGATTACTACCGAGATTACACTAGTTTTGATTTGTTCGATTTTGCTGTAGATAAAGAAACATTTCTTAGTAACACGCCCAAGTATTGCTGCCTATTTAAAGAGCTAATAGATAGTTATCGGCTTCTGGGGACTCTGCAGTCTGCGGACCAGCCGATTGATGTTGCTGTAATGAAGGTGCCGGAGGCTTTACTGCGGAGGGTGGATAGAAGATTGCTGGATATGTTGTCGATGGAAAAATACCAAAATGACCCATTCATGCTCTCTGGCTTGCTGTTATCTTCATTTGTAAAGCCAATTGGCCCTTTAATTGGTTCGGACGTGTTATCTGCTAGGCTTGGCGTATCAAAGGACTCACAAGGGTGGGAGGTGCTACAGGGGCTTTTGGATGATTTCATCTATCAGGGTTTGTATAGTGGCACGTATCGTCGTTGGTGGTCTCAGGGTGTGGAAGTTTGGTGGAAACAGCACTTCCCTTCGGAACCTGTTCTGAGGAGGTTGACATCACGAGAGCGGTGCCAACTTATCAGTGAAAAGTTCGAACTCGACAACCTTGTTGAGTTGGAGAAATTGCCATTATCAAACAGTAATAGGTTATGGACGATTTGTGCTGGAAGTTTTGAACCTCTTGACCCCATTGATGGTTTTGAAATTGCTAGAGATGTTAGTAGTTCACCTTGGCTAGATATTAATCTTTACTCTTTTGATTTTTTGGTGAATCAAGGGACTCCTGAGATATTGAAGGAGCTTAAAGAGCAAGAGAGGGAGCGCTTTCTTCAGAAAGCGAAGGAGGCGTAAATGCCGTGGACAAAAACACAATACTGCCAAGACTTGGTTAAATTTGCCGAGATTGTATGTCGTTACGATGATAGTGAGTGCATTAGTAATGGGTTGGGTGTTCTTCATACTATCGCTTATCAATTTGAATATTCCGGCTCGGCCTTGCTTGAAATAGAAGGGGTTGAACTTCGAATTCATAAAAAAACCGCAGGAACAACTCCATCGGAAGTTCAATCACTAAGTATTAATATTGATTGTTTATGTGATGTTAATTTGGATTTGGATGCCAGCGAGTATGATGTGATTAGTCAATATGGACTTCAGCTGGAGATTGTGGGGTACGTTGGCGATAAGGCATATATTAATTGTTGGCACCTCGATAAGGATATCCCCCCTCAGGAGGGCGATGTACATAACCATACCCACCCTAGTTATCATTTTCAGGCCGGAGGACATCGAGTTGAGGGCCTAGATACAGGGAGCTTGTTATTACTAGGGGCTCCTAGGTTGCCTCATCCTCCGATGGATATATTTTTAACAATACACTTTGTAATAAGTAATTTCTTTGGGAAAAGAGATTTCCCCTTTGTAGATGATTTGTTCAACGACCCCGACTATCAAGATATCTTGCAGAGAGCTAAAGAGAGAATGTTTACCCCATATTTCCAAGCATTTGGTGTTAATTGTACGCATCAGGATTTTAATGTTGAAAAGATATTCCCACTGGCTGTGTGATTGATGATGAAGCTGGAAGTTTTAAGTTTATTACGAGATTACACTGTTGCCATTAATGATGTGAATCGAATCATTGTTACGACGTTTTTGAGTCGCAACAACATCTTTGATGTGAATAATAATTACATATCTCAGCTGGTTATTGTTGACGGTGACCCCGATTATCATACCTTTTTGGCTTTTAAAGATAGATTGCAAATAGATACGTTTGATGACTTAGTTAAGGCATTTGAGTACATAATATCACCTGTGGACAAAGTTATTACAGGAGCTGTATATACACCTGAGCACATTCGACGAGATATAATTAATCGCATTATCAATAGTGTCGAAACTGGTGAGGTGGAGGGGACATTTTGTGACCCTGCTTGTGGGTGTGGAGGTTTTCTCTTTTCTGTGGCTAATAAGCTAAAGATACAACATCCTGAAATTAGCTTTTATGAGATATATAAAAAATTCATTTTTGGTGTAGACCTAAAAGATTATTCAGTAGAAAGAACCAAGATACTGTTAACGCTTTTAGCCATAACTAATGGAGAGGATAGAGACTCTTTTGAGTTTAATCTTTTTGTTGGTAATGCTCTGAGCTTTCAGTGGGGTAAGGTGCTAGAGGATTTTGATGGCTTTGATTTTGTTGTCGGTAATCCTCCTTATGTTGCCTCTCGGAATATTGACGAATCTTCACTCAGGTTATTGAAAGAATGGAGCGTTTGTCGGACTGGTCACCCTGATTTGTACATCCCTTTTTTTGAAATTGGACTTTCTATTTTGAAAAGTGGGGGATATCTTGGTTTTATCACAATGAATACGTTTTTTAAGTCATTGAATGGTAGGGCGTTAAGGGAATATTTTGGCGATAATCAACATGAAATGTGGATAACTGACTTTGGGTCCGTGCAAGTCTTTTCGTCTCGAAGCACCTATACCTGTATTTGTGTAATAAAGAAAGACTCCTCTGGTTCTGTTCACTATAGAAAGCTAGAGAACCTTGCAGAGTTAAGTGTTACAAATTATTCAACAATGCCTTACAGCTCTCTGAATCATTATGACGGGTGGAATTTAAACCACGCTAGTGTGATAGATAAAATTGAGAGAGTGGGCGTTCCGCTTAAGGATTTGTATAAAGTAAATAGTGGAATAGCAACCTTGAAGAACAGCGTCTATATTATTGATGTCGAGAGTGAGATTGATAATTGTTACGTTTTAAGTTGCGGGGCAAAAGTCGAAAAGAGTATATGTGTTGATGTGGTTAACCCTAATAAACTCATTGAAAATACAGACCTTTGTAAGCTAAAAAGAAAAATAATTTTCCCGTATCAATATGTGGATGATTTACCTCATATTATTCCTATTGATAGCTTTCAAGAAAGCTACCCTAATACGTACTCTTATTTGATGCAGCATAGAACTGTATTGGAGTCTCGTGATAAGGGTAAAGGGAGCTATGAGGAGTGGTATGCTTATGGTCGAAAGCAAGGGATGATTAAACATCAATATAAATTGCTATTTCCTCATATTACCCCCAAGACTCCTAACTATGTGCTTTCTGAGCAAGATAATTTGCTATTTCACAACGGCTTGGGCGTGCTTTCCAGCGATAGAGAATCTTTGGAAGTGTTAAGGGTATTGATGAGCTCTAGGCTGTTTTGGTTTTACATTATCAACACTAGTAAGCCTTATGGCTCAGGGTACTTTTCGCTGAGTAAGAATTATATTAAATCTTTTGGCATCTATCCTTTTAGTGAACAACAGAAAGACTTTTTGCTGAGTGGGAAGGGACAAGCTACGTTAGATGGCTTTATTGAAGATTTATATGGTGTCAATCTAGACTTGTTTGCTTGAGTATCTGCTTGTAATGATTGGGTGTCATTGCAAGCAGATAATTGCCGCATTTAGCCCACTAACCTTAACCCTTTTTGGCCGGCAATCGAGAAATCGCCCTTGGCTGCCTCTATATGTGCTCGCTCCACCATCACACCAGCTTACGTCTCTGTTCTAATACTCAGCTTGGCGTAGGCTCTCTTAACCTCGTTCCTGTCGATATGTGCTAATGCAGCCTCAATCACATCAGGGTCAAAGCTCTGCTCATTAAGAGTGGTGTTAGCGAAAGCTTTTAGACCGTGAGATACCAATCGCCCCTCAAATCCTATACGCTTTAATGCCATATTTGCTGACTGACCATTCACATGTCTATTCGGGCCTCTATGGCTCGGAAAGGCATATTTCCTATGCTTGCTAACGGGTTCTATTGTTTTGAGAAGAGAGAGCGTTTGAGGTGTTAGTGGAGCTGTATGAGGTTTTTTTATTTTCATACGTTCTGACGGTGCTATCTAAAATGACAACTCAACCAAGGTATATAAAGTTCAAGGGGTCAGCATAGACTGGCTCTTTTTTGTTTACGGAGCAATAATGACACTCATTTGCATTTATTTAGAGTGTGTCTTTATTACAGGTTTATGGGGCTCTCTAGTGTAGGTAAAAGTGTAGGTTGTTAGGTTGCGTTGATTTAAGGTGTTGATTTGAAAGTGTTAATATACTAATGCATCAGGAGTATGTTTTTGATCGGCTTTCACAGTTAACTTCTTTCGTTTATTTCTATTGCGGCTTAGGATACGTGAAAGCGTTTCGTGCGAAAAGCGGCTGATGCGAAAAGATGCGAATCCAAATGATATGACAGCAAATAAAGGGAAGCTGATGATGCAGATGACTCAAGACCTTAGTGAACAGCTTGGACATTTACTCGCTAAACACAAACAAGTGTTAGTGACGGCTGAATCTTGCACTGGTGGAGGTGTCGCGACTGCAGTCACTGACATTGCGGGCAGTTCTGGGTGGTTTGATCGCGCTTTTGTTACTTATAGCAATGAAGCCAAGCAAGAGATGATAGGTGTGCAGCTTAAAACCTTGATTGAGTTCGGCGCTGTGAGTGAGCCTGTCGTCATAGAAATGGCGAGCGGGGCATTGCAATACTCAAACGGGACTATCTCTGTATCGATCAGTGGCATTGCCGGGCCAGGTGGCGCGACCGAAGATAAGCCTGTTGGGACAGTATGCTTCGCGTGGAAAGCGCTAAATGGCTGGGATAAAGTAGAAACGCATGTATTTACAGGCGACAGATCACAAGTACGCCAACAAGCCACGCACCATGCCCTGCAAGTTATTTATGATTACCTATCAATGGAAGGTAAGTAACATTTGTACAAATTATTTTCATACAGGTATAGACACTGTATGAATCAACAGTATAATGAAAGCCAATTAGTCACCCCTATGTGGGTTAGAAATAGATTCTAGATCGCTTGTTGAGACAACCGATTATGTGGAGATAGAGATGGACGAGAATAAACAAAAAGCGTTAGCCGCAGCCCTTGGTCAGATTGAAAAGCAATTTGGTAAAGGTTCTATCATGCGTCTTGGTGATAACCGCACAATGGACGTAGAAACTATTTCTACTGGTTCTCTATCTCTAGATATCGCACTAGGTGCTGGTGGCCTACCGATGGGGCGTATCGTAGAAGTTTACGGTCCAGAATCATCAGGTAAAACAACGCTAACGCTTGAGCTTATTGCTGCAGCACAGAAAGTCGGCAAGACGTGTGCTTTCGTTGATGCGGAACACGCACTAGACCCTATCTACGCTCAAAAGCTTGGTGTTGATATCGATGCGCTTCTTGTTTCTCAACCAGATACGGGTGAGCAAGCGCTAGAAATCTGTGATGCACTGGCTCGTTCAGGTGCAATCGATGTACTTGTTATTGACTCAGTAGCAGCACTAACACCAAAAGCAGAAATCGAAGGCGAAATGGGCGACAGCCACATGGGTCTTCAGGCTCGTATGCTTTCTCAAGCGATGCGTAAGCTAACTGGTAACCTTAAGCAGTCTAACTGTATGGCTATCTTCATCAACCAAATTCGTATGAAGATTGGTGTGATGTTTGGTAACCCAGAAACAACAACTGGTGGTAACGCTCTTAAGTTCTACGCATCTGTTCGTCTTGATATCCGCCGTACTGGTGCGATCAAAGATGGTGATGAGGTTGTTGGTAACGAAACGCGTATCAAGGTTGTTAAGAACAAGATTGCTGCACCGTTTAAACAAGCTGAAACTCAAATCCTTTACGGTAAAGGCTTCAACCGTGAAGGTGAGCTTATCGACTTAGGTGTTAAGAATAAGCTAGTAGAAAAAGCGGGCGCTTGGTACAGCTACAAGGGCGATAAGATCGGCCAAGGTAAAGCTAACGCTGGTAAATACCTACGTGAAAACCCAGAAGTTGCTCTAGAGATCGATACTAAACTTCGTGAGTTACTACTGACTCCTGCTGTTCTTGAAGAGAAAGACGTAGAGAAAGAAGAAGAAAACGAAGAGCTATAAGCTAACGTTTTATAGAGTAGATGTTTGAAAGAAGCATCCGCTTGAAAGAACTTAAAGCCTCGCATATTTTATGCGGGGCTTTTTTATTGGAGCAGTTCCGTCGAGCATGTATTTGGTCAACTCTCTTTTGTTGACTGAGTTTCTTCGGTACTAGGTCGTCGATTTACTTCTGCTTTTCCACGGCTAGATATAGTGGAATATTCTTCATTTTATCGAATTCCCACTAAAATCCTGCCCAAGGGTGTCTTTTCTACAAGAAAACTAGTCGAAGCCTTAACCATGATCTACAATACGGCAAAATTCTAACTCGACTATTTTCAGGAAGAGCTGCATGTACATGAGCACTGATGAGGTTCGCAACGCGTTCCTTAAGTTCTTTGAGAGCAAAGAACACCAAATCGTAGACAGTTCATCGTTAGTTCCACATAACGATCCAACCCTGCTATTTACTAACGCAGGTATGAACCAATTCAAAGATTGCTTCTTAGGCGCCGAAAAGCGTGCCTACACTCGAGCAACTACGGCTCAGCGTTGTGTACGTGCGGGTGGTAAACACAATGACCTTGAAAACGTAGGTTTCACGGCTCGTCACCACACGTTCTTCGAAATGCTAGGCAACTTCAGCTTTGGCGACTACTTCAAAGAAGAAGCGATTGGCTTTGCTTGGGAATTCCTGACTGAGACTCTTCAACTGCCAAAAGACCGTCTGCTGGTAACGGTATACGAGACAGATGATGAAGCATTCGATATCTGGAACAAAAAAGTAGGTGTTCCTGCTGACCGTATCGTTCGCATTGGCGACAAAGAAGGCGGTAAACAGTTCGAGTCTGATAACTTCTGGACGATGGGTGACACAGGTCCTTGTGGTCCATGTACTGAAATCTTCTACGATCACGGTGAGCACATCTGGGGCGGCCGTCCTGGTACACCTGAAGAAGATGGTGACCGTTTCATCGAGATCTGGAACAACGTATTCATGCAGTTCAACCGTCACGCTGACGGTACAATGGAACCGCTACCTAAGCCTGCTGTAGATACAGGTATGGGTATTGAGCGTATTTCTGCAATCATGCAGGGCGTTCACTCTAACTACGAAATTGATGTATTTCAAAAGCTAATCAAAGCGACAGCGGAAGTTGTGGGTCATGACGATCTATCTAACCAATCGCTACGCGTTATTGCTGACCACATCCGTTCTTGTTCATTCCTAATCGCTGACGGCGTTATGCCTTCAAACGAAGGTCGTGGCTACGTTCTACGTCGTATTATTCGTCGTGCAGTTCGTCACGGTAACAAGCTTGGCGCACAAGGCGTGTTCTTCCACAAACTTGTGGGTGTACTGGCTGAAGTGATGGGCTCTGCGGCAGATGAACTTAAGAAACAGCAAGAGCTTGTTGAAAAAGTACTTCGCATTGAAGAAGAGAATTTTGGTCGTACTCTAGAGCGCGGCATGGTTATTCTTAATGACGCACTAGACGCACTTGAAGGCAAAGAGCTTGACGGCGAAACAGTTTTCAAACTTTACGACACATACGGCTTCCCAGCTGACCTGACTAACGATGTAGCTCGTGAACGCGACTTTACTATCGATGAAGAAGGCTTTGAGAAGGCGATGGAAGCACAGCGTAAGCGTGCTCGTGAAGCTGGCCAATTCGGCACTGATTACAACGCGACGATCAAAGTAGATACGAACACAGAGTTCTGTGGTTACACAGCAACTGAAGGTGCTGGTGAAATCTCTGCGCTATTTGTGGACGGCGAAGAGGTATCTTCACTATCGGCTGGCGACAAAGCAATCATCATCCTTGAAGAGACACCATTCTACGCTGAGTCAGGCGGTCAATGTGGTGATGCTGGTACACTAAAAACAGCGTCGGGTCTTTTCAAAGTACAAGATACTCAGAAGCTAGGTAACGCATTTGCACACCACGGTGAGCTAGTTGAAGGTGTATTTGCTAAGGGCGATAAAGTAGAAGCAACGGTTGATGCTGAGCGTCGTGCTGCTATCTCACTAAATCACTCTGCAACTCACTTACTTCACTCTGCATTGCGCGAAGTTCTAGGTGAGCACGTTGCTCAGAAAGGTTCTTTAGTTAAGCCAGATAACCTACGTTTTGACTTTTCTAACCTTGAAGCGGTAACACCGGCACAGATTAAAGAAGTAGAGCGTTTGGTTAACGCACAAGTTCGTAAGAACCACGTGATTGAAACCAACATCATGGATATCGAGTCAGCGAAAGAAAAAGGTGCAATGGCACTGTTTGGCGAGAAGTACGATGATGAAGTGCGCGTTCTATCTATGGGCGATTTCTCTACTGAGCTTTGTGGTGGTATCCACGCAAGTAACACGGGTGATATCGGCCTATTCAAGATCACCTCTGAAGGTGGTATTGCTGCGGGTATTCGTCGTATTGAAGCGGTAACGGGTGAAGCTGCTCTAGATGCAGTAGAGGCTCAGGCTAACGCTTACGAAGAGAAGCTTGCTGAATCAGCTAAGAAAGCGAAATCTCTAGAGAAAGAAATCCAACTGCTTAAAGAAAAGATGGCTGCTGCAGAAAGCGCAAACATCATGGGCAAAGTAGAAGACATCTCTGGTACTAAAGTTTTGGTTGCTGCAATTGAAGGCGCAGACAACAAGAACCTACGTACTATGGTTGATAACGCTAAAAACCAAGTAGGTAGCGGCATCATCCTGATCGCAAACGTAGCAGACGGTAAAGTTGGCTTGATTGCTGGTGTCACCAAAGACCTAATCGGCAAAGTAAAAGCGGGTGACCTTGTTAAGATGGTTGCTGAGCAAGTTGGCGGTAAAGGTGGCGGTCGTCCAGATATGGCTCAAGCGGGCGGTACTGACGTTGAAGCACTGCCAGAAGCACTTAAATCTGTGCGTACTTGGCTAGAAGAGCGTCTTTAAGCTTAAGTAATTGATACAAAGATGCCCAATCAGTTGATTGGGCATCTTTTATTTTGCCTATTGGAAGCGTGTTTAAACAAGGTTTGATTGAGATTAACCAAGAAGTCTAATGGTGGCGTTAGACTCCTTGGTTAATTTTTTATTGCTTCGCCCTGACGCGGAGTATGTGTTTTTTTGTCATATATAGACATTGGTCTTGGGAAGGTGAGGACGGGTGAAAATGCCTCTTATCGTGCAGAAATTTGGTGGAACGTCGGTGGGTTCAATTGAACGAATCCATCATGTAGCAGAAAAAATCATTGAAGCGAAAAATGAAGGGAACCAGATTGTGGTTGTCGTTTCTGCTATGTCTGGTGAAACAAATCGGTTAGTTAACTTAGCCACACAAATCGATAGTGTACCAAACGCTAGAGAACTGGATGTGTTGTTAACGGCTGGCGAGCAAGTTTCCATGGCCTTGTTAGCAATGACGTTACACAAGTTAGGTTATGAAGCGACATCGATGACTGGCTATCAAGCCAAGATACACACGGATTCTAATCATAATAATGCAGCGATTGAGCGTATTGATACTGCCCCGATTCAAGCACTGTTAGATGACAACCAGATTGTCATTGTTGCAGGCTTTCAAGGATTCAATGCGAAAGGCGATATCACAACATTAGGTCGCGGTGGTTCAGATACTACAGCGGTAGCGCTTGCGGGTGCCTTACAGGCGAAAGAATGCCAGATCTATACTGATGTAGATGGTGTTTACTCTTGTGATCCTAGAGTCGTGAAGCAATCTCAAAAATTAGATACTTTAGACTTCCCTTCTATGGAAGAGATGGCACGCCGAGGTGCTAAGGTTTTGCATCTTCCGTGTGTTCAGTATGCATGGCAGCACAACGTGCCATTGCGTGTGCTTTCAAGCTTTGAACAAGGCGAGGGCACATTGATCACGGGTAATCAGTGTTTGAATGATATTGCTGGTATCGCTATTCAAAGAGATATGGTGCGTATCGAGTGTTTGAATGAAGATTTACCGTCTTTCATTTCACATTGCCAACTGTTGGGGATCGAAGTCTGTAGTGTGATCGAGGAAACAGAACGGGCAGCACTCATTATTAAACAAGACATAAGTGCCAAATTAAAACTAGTTTTTGACGAGAAAATCCGTAATAGTGAACAGGTTAGTTTGTTAACTGTGGTAGGAAGCCGAACACAAGAAATTGTGGTCAGTTCACATGGATTGTTGTCTGAAGGCGAAATTGATGTACAGCATCACTTATTGCAGCAGCAGTCTTTAACTTTGGTGATATCACCAACGCAAGTCGATATGGCTGCTAACATATTACACAATGCATACATCGTAGCGCGTGAAACACAAGGTTATCCTAAAAAAGAAGTGCATTTTGGTTAAATAAACTCAATCGATAGTTTACGAAAATATAACTTTTGTTGGATAATGCTCTCGTAGCTAGATAAATTTAGAGATTACTCAAGGAGCAAAGAATGCTAATTTTGACTCGCCGCGTTGGCGAAACACTGATGATTGGTGATGAAGTAACAGTTACTGTACTAGGCGTTAAAGGTAACCAAGTACGTATCGGTGTTAACGCACCTAAAGAAGTATCTGTTCACCGTGAAGAGATCTACATGCGCATTCAAGCTGAAAAAGGTAATGGTAACGTTGCATCTGGCAACTACTAATACTTTTGCGTAGAGAAGAGGCTAGCATTGTTGCTAGCCTTTTTTGATCTTGGGGAATCGAAACACTCATTATGACATAGATGAGTTGGATAACGGATCGGGCTCAAAGTTGTGAAGTGAATGCTTTGTGATGTTGTGAGATACAGACAAGGTTGAACAGAACTGTTGCTCTCTATTTTGTTTGGCAAAACTCAAGATTTATTAGCTTCCCCTATGGCGAAAATACGCATCCCGTAGTATTGTGCCATCAGCGGTAGCACTTGCTGCTGGATAAATTAGATAATTGTTTTCGGCTGTTTATTATTGCCAATCTTTCACCTTAATTTTTAAGGGAAAAAGCGCGATTTGAATCTTATAAGTTCAATTTGCAAGCGCTTTGATTAAATAGCAAACGGTTGAGTGTTTTTGTCCAATTTTTTTCAATAAAGTGTTTGACATATTTTCGGTAAAACGTAATATGTGCCTCCGCAAGACGGTGAGGTGGCCGAGAGGCCGAAGGCGCTCCCCTGCTAAGGGAGTATGTGGTTTGTAGCTGCATCGAGGGTTCGAATCCCTCCCTCACCGCCATTTCTTGCGAGTCTAAAGTTAGCAATTTAGACAATGTAAATGTGCGTCCTTAGCTCAGCTGGATAGAGTACCTGGCTACGAACCAGGCGGTCGGAGGTTCGAATCCTCCAGGACGCGCCATTCTCTCTTCTCTTACTTGTAAGTGATGTGAGAATAATGAATTAGGTGAGGTGGCCGAGTGGCCGAAGGCGCTCCCCTGCTAAGGGAGTATGTGGTTTGTAGCTGCATCGAGGGTTCGAATCCCTCCCTCACCGCCATTCATTACAGGCCGATGGCCTTTTTTTTTCTTCGTAGCAAGAAGAATGTGATATATTTCACAACTTCATTCTTAATGAATGAACACCGTGCGTCCTTAGCTCAGCTGGATAGAGTACCTGGCTACGAACCAGGCGGTCGGAGGTTCGAATCCTCCAGGACGCGCCACTATTTAAGGGTTTATTTCTTATATGAATGAAAACCCTTGTATTGACTAAGTTGATACTAAAACCGTGCGCTCTTAGCTCAGCTGGATAGAGTACCTGGCTACGAACCAGGCGGTCGGAGGTTCGAATCCTCCAGAGCGCGCCACTATTTAGGGTTTAGTTCTTATAAGAATGTGAATCCTGATATTGATAAATCGTTCGTCGAGAATTAATATCAAAACCGTGCGTCCTTAGCTCAGCTGGATAGAGTACCTGGCTACGAACCAGGCGGTCGGAGGTTCGAATCCTCCAGGACGCGCCACTCTTTAGGGTTTCCTTGTGAACTCCTGATATTGGGAATACTGATATCGAAAACCGTGCGCTC